>NZ_CANDOD010000012.1:0-187652 GCF_947387585.1 Grimontia sp. SpTr1 | reverse complement strand
ATACTAATTGCCCGTGAGGCTTAACCATACAACACCCAAGGGGTTTTGACGGACTCGAATAGAACGTTGAATGTGTAAGAACGAGAACAAACAAAGTCACTTTCCAAGATTTTAACGAATTTGCTTGGCGACCATAGCGTTATGGACCCACCTGACTCCATGCCGAACTCAGTAGTGAAACGTAACAGCGCCGATGGTAGTGTGGGGTCTCCCCATGTGAGAGTAGGACATAGCCAGGCTTGAATTTCATCAAAATGAAGCAGTTATTGTAAGACTTCAGGCGGATAAGAATTGCTGATATAGCTCAGTTGGTAGAGCGCACCCTTGGTAAGGGTGAGGTCCCCAGTTCAAATCTGGGTATCAGCACCAGAATTTAAAATTTGTCTGGCGACCATAGCGCGATGGCCCCACCTGATCCCATGCCGAACTCAGTAGTGAAACGTTGCAGCGCCGATGGTAGTGTGGGGTCTCCCCATGTGAGAGTAGGACATTGCCAGATGCCTCTTCAAACCCGTAGCGGAAACGCTGCGGGTTTCTTCATATGTGCCCTCTGATCAATCTCACAAATGTACTTGAACCCCTAAAGGGGATGTTATAGGGTTAATGGAATTCTAGACGTCTATACATCTTAACGAGGGAGTGATTTAAGATGCCGATTAAAATTCCTGATCAGTTACCGGCGGCCAGCACCCTGCGTCAGGAAAACATCTTCGTGATGTCGGAGACCCGCGCAGAAAGTCAGAACATCCGTCCCCTGAAAGTACTACTTCTCAATCTGATGCCCAAGAAGATTGAAACAGAAACGCAGTTTATGCGTTTGCTTTCTAACAGTCCCCTTCAGGTTGATGTTGAACTGCTGCGTATTGATGACAGACCGAGTAAGAACACTCCTACCGAGCACTTGGACACTTTCTACAGGCAGTTTCAAGGTATCCGAGAGCGTAACTTTGATGGATTGATCGTGACAGGCGCACCCTTGGGTCTGGTGCAGTTTGAAGATGTGATTTATTGGGAACACTTACAGGACATCATGACTTGGGCGAAAGACCACGTGACATCGACGCTTTATGTGTGTTGGGCGGCGCAGGCGGGTCTGAAGCTGCTTTATGATTTGCCGAAGAAAACCCGTAGGGAAAAGCTATCCGGCGTGTACTGGCATAAAACACATAAAGAGCACAGTAAAAATCCTATACTTCGTGGTTTTGATGACTCGTTCCTTGCACCACACTCCCGCTATGCGGACTTCTCTCCTGAGTTCTTGGCAGAGCATACTGACCTCGATATTCTGGCGACTTCATCTACCGCAGGCACTTACTTAGCAGCAACCAAAGATAAGCGAAATGTGTTTGTCACCGGGCACCCAGAGTATGACTCCCATACGCTGCATAACGAGTATGTGCGTGACGTAGGTGAAGGCATGGAACCTGCAGTACCATCTAATTACTATCCAGATGACGATCCAACTCAGGAACCGTATGTGAGCTGGCGCAGTCATGGACACATGCTTTTTGCCAACTGGCTTAACTACTGTGTTTACCAGCAAACGCCTTACGACCTCGATCATTTCTCAGAGTCAGCGTTTACCAAAGACGACGATGAAGAGTAATAAAAAAGCCTGCGATTGCAGGCTTTTTGGTTTTTGAGGTTTAGTCCTGAGTGACTTCTGTTCTTGGTTCGGTATTTTGATAACTGCTAGGTTTGATCTCCATATCCCGCTCAGCAACTTTGGATTTCTCAATCATCTTGGTGATGGTTGAACCCTGAACCAGGATAGAGAAGACCACCACGGCATAAGTCATCACCAGAATGATTTCCCTTACATCAATATTCTTTTCTGGCAGCACCATATAACCCGCAGGAACAGCCATCGCCATTGCTATCGCAAGGCCTCCACGCAATCCCCCCCAGGTTAGAATTCTCACTGAGTAAGGGTTGTAGTCCCGGTAACGGTTAAAACCAACATAGCAAAGACGAACGCTGAGATATCGCGATACCAGCACCAGCGGCACAGCGAATGCCATGATGATCCAGTCTTCCTTATGGAAGCTGAACGTGAGCATGCTGAGACCAATCAGCAGGAAGAGCACACCATTGAGGAACTCATCGACAAGCTCCCAGAAGTGGTCCAGGTGATCTTCACTTTCTTTTGAAAAGCCAATATAGCGTGTCCAGTTACCAATCATGATACCGGCCACCACCATTGCCAGCGGGCCAGAAACGCCAATCAGGCTGGCAAATACATAGCCGGCTGTCGGTATGCCTAAGGTCAGTAATAACTCCATCGAGTGGTCGTCGGTATGACAAATCAGGTAATGGAACAGCAAGCCAAGTAAGAAGCCATACACGATGCCGCCAATCGCTTCATGCAGGAAGAGCTCAACGACACCCATTACGGTTGGAGCTTCAGTGCCGAATGCGACAGTGAACAGGGTGATAAAAATCACCAGACCAAACCCATCATTGAAAAGGGACTCGCCCTCAATTTGCGTCGAGATACGCTTTGGCGCATTGAGCTTTTTAACAATGGCAAGAACAGCGATGGGGTCTGTAGGAGAAATTAGGGCACCAAACAGTAGGCAGTAGATAAAATCGAACGGAATGCCGATGAGCTGGAAGAAGAGCCAGGCGACACCACCGATAAAGAAGGTAGAAACCAACGTCGCTCCAAGCGCCAGCACCGTAATTTCCCACTTCTGATCTTTTAGGTTGGGCAGTTTTACTCCCAAGCCGCCAGCGAAAAGTAAGAAACCCAACACGCCTTTCAACAAGAAATCATCGAAGTGAATTTCATTGAGGGTCTCAGCAGCAAGGTCTTTTAAATCAAACCAATTGTTGTGTCCCGAGATAACGATCCCAAGTGAGAGGATTAGGGCTCCGGCAGTGATAGCGATGGTAGTCTGCATTTGGCCAATTTTGCTGTTGATAAAGGCAATTAGCATGGCTGCCGCAGCGAGAAAGCAGAGTGTTGTGTAGACGGTCATTGACGACCCCGTATAGGCTGAGATTATGATTCGGAAAGTTGTAACGAAATATAAATCCAAGCGGCGCAGAAAACTACAACAAATGTGTGTCAGCAGGGAGGTTAACGTTTGGCTGAGTTTAATTAGACGTCTAGATTTCCATTTGGTCTGTGATACTATGCGAATAGCGAGCAATATAAGAAGGATCTGCGGTTGTGAGTAGTAAGGAAACACTGGAAAAACTGTTAGCGGAACGCATTCTGATCATCGATGGTGGCATGGGCACCATGATTCAGGGCTATAAGCTTGAAGAAGATGACTACCGCGGTGAACGTTTTGCCGATTGGCACTGCGACCTGAAGGGCAACAACGACCTTTTAGTGTTGACGCAACCCCAGATGATTAAAGACATCCACGCCGAATATCTTGAAGCTGGCGCGGATATCCTGGAAACCAATACCTTTAACGCGACCACCATCGCCATGGCTGACTATGAGATGGAAAGCCTGAGTGAGGAGATTAACTTTGCGGCGGCCAAGTTGGCGCGTGAAGTCGCAGATGAGTGGACAGCGAAAAATCCGGATAAGCCGCGCTTTGTTGCTGGCGTTTTGGGTCCAACTAACCGCACCTGTTCGATTTCTCCTGACGTTAACGATCCCGGTTACCGTAATGTCAGCTTTGATGAGCTGGTAACAGCGTACTCTGAGTCTACCCGCGCGCTTATCAATGGCGGCGCTGATCTTATTCTGATTGAAACCATCTTTGACACCCTGAACGCCAAAGCCTGTGCTTTTGCGGTTGAGACCGTTTTCGAAGAAATGGGCACCCAACTGCCAGTGATGATTTCCGGCACGATCACTGATGCATCAGGCCGTACCTTGTCAGGCCAAACGACAGAGGCTTTCTATAACTCTCTACGTCACGTCAAACCGATTTCCTTTGGTCTGAACTGTGCATTGGGCCCTGATGAACTGCGCCCTTACGTGGAAGAACTGTCACGCATCTCTGAAACCTTTGTTTCTGCGCACCCGAATGCCGGCCTTCCGAATGCCTTCGGTGAATATGATCTGTCTCCGGAGGACATGGCTGCTCATGTGAAAGAGTGGGCGGAAAGTGGTTTCCTGAACATGATTGGTGGCTGTTGTGGTACGACACCAGAGCACATTCGCCATATGTATGAGGCGACCAAGACGGTTAAGCCCCGTGCATTACCAGATCTTCAGGTAGCGTGTCGTCTGTCAGGCCTTGAGCCACTGACGATTGAAAAAGAAACCCTGTTCATCAATGTTGGTGAGCGTACCAACGTGACAGGTTCTGCGCGCTTCAAGCGTTTGATCAAAGAAGAGCAGTACGATGAAGCGTTGGAAGTGGCACGCCAGCAGGTAGAAAACGGTGCCCAGATCATCGATATCAACATGGATGAAGGTATGTTGGATGCGGAAGCCTGTATGGTGCGCTTCCTGAACCTCTGTGCCTCTGAGCCTGAGATCTCCAAAGTGCCAATCATGGTCGACTCTTCCAAGTGGGAAGTGATTGAAGCTGGCCTGAAGTGTATTCAGGGTAAGGGTATCGTTAACTCCATTTCGCTCAAAGAAGGCAAAGAGAAATTCGTTGAACAGGCGAAGCTGATTCGTCGCTATGGTGCAGCCGTTATCGTTATGGCCTTCGATGAAGTCGGTCAGGCTGAGACCCGTGAACGCAAACTCGAAATCTGTACCAATGCCTACCGCATTCTCGTGGACGAAGTTGGCTTCCCACCGGAAGACATCATCTTTGACCCGAATATCTTTGCTGTCGCAACCGGTATTGAAGAGCACAACAACTATGCCGTCGACTTTATCGATGCGGTTGCAGACATCAAGCGAGATTTGCCGTATGCGATGATTTCAGGCGGTGTGTCGAATGTCTCCTTCTCGTTCCGCGGCAACAACTATGTCCGCGAAGCTATCCACGCAGTGTTCCTTTATCACTGTTTCAAGAACGGTATGGACATGGGCATCGTGAATGCCGGTCAGCTTGAGATTTACGACAACGTTCCCGAGAAACTGCGTGAAGCGGTGGAAGACGTGGTACTGAACCGACGTGACGACAGTACAGAGCGCCTTCTTGATATCGCAGCGGAGTACGCGAATAAAGGCGTCGGTAAAGAAGAAGATGCTTCTGCGCTGGAGTGGCGAACCTGGGCGGTAGAGAAACGTCTTGAGCATGCCCTGGTGAAAGGTATTACCGAGTTCATCGTTGAAGACACAGAAGAAGCCCGCGTTAATGCATCTAAGCCGCTTGAAGTGATTGAAGGGCCACTGATGGACGGCATGAACGTCGTCGGCGATCTCTTCGGTGAGGGTAAAATGTTCCTGCCTCAGGTAGTGAAATCAGCCCGCGTAATGAAACAGGCGGTGGCGCACCTTGAGCCTTTTATTAACGCTGAAAAACAGGCAGGCTCTACCAACGGTAAGATCCTGCTGGCAACGGTAAAAGGTGATGTTCACGATATCGGTAAGAACATCGTTGGCGTTGTACTCCAATGTAATAACTACGAAATCATCGACCTCGGCGTGATGGTGCCTTGCGAGAAAATTCTCAAAGTCGCCAAAGAAGAGAACGTCGATATTATTGGTCTGTCCGGTCTTATCACGCCATCGCTTGATGAAATGGTTCATGTCGCGAAAGAGATGGAGCGTCTGGGCTTCGACCTGCCGCTACTGATTGGCGGTGCAACGACCTCCAAAGCCCACACAGCGGTGAAGATTGAGCAAAACTACAATCAACCAGTGGTGTATGTGAATAACGCATCACGCGCGGTGGGTGTGTGTTCGTCGCTGTTGTCTGAGAAACTCAAGCCTGCGTTTGTGGAGAAGCTTCAAGCGGATTACGAAGTGGTGCGCGAGCAGCATGCACGGAAGCGTCCGCGTACTAAGCCAGTGACACTTGAAAAGGCACGTGAGAACAAAGTCGCTATCGACTGGGAAAGCTATACACCGCCAGCGCCAGCGAAACCGGGTGTTCATGTGTTTGAAGACTTTGACGTAGCGACCCTTCGTAACTACATCGACTGGACGCCGTTCTTTATGACCTGGTCATTAGTGGGTAAGTACCCGACCATTCTTGAGCACGAAGAAGTTGGGGAAGAAGCGAAGCGCCTGTTTAAAGATGCCAATGATCTGCTGGATCGCGTTGAACGCGAAGGCCTGATGAAAGCCAGTGGTATGTGCGCCTTGTTCCCGGCAGCAAGTGTGGGTGACGATATTGAAGTCTACACCGATGAATCGCGTACCGAGGTTGCGAAAGTGCTGCACAACCTTCGTCAGCAAACGGAGAAACCGAAAGGCTTCAACTACTGTCTGTCCGATTACATTGCGCCAAAAGAGAGCGGTAAGAAAGATTGGATTGGTGCGTTTGCAGTAACAGGCGGTATTGGTGAACGTGAACTTGCGGACGAATATAAAGCGCAGGGCGATGACTATAACGCCATCATGATTCAGGCGGTGGCAGATCGTTTGGCTGAAGCGTTTGCGGAATACCTGCATGCACATGTCCGTAAGGAAATTTGGGGTTACGCTGCGGACGAGAACCTATCGAACGATGACCTGATCCGTGAGAAATATCAGGGTATCCGTCCCGCTCCGGGCTATCCGGCCTGTCCTGAGCATACAGAGAAAGGCACCCTGTGGGAGCTACTGAACGTAGAAGAGACCATCGGTATGTCGCTGACTACAAGTTACGCCATGTGGCCGGGCGCATCGGTATCTGGCTGGTACTTCTCGCATCCTGATTCGCGCTACTTTGCTGTGGCGCAGATCCAGGAAGATCAGCGTGACAGCTATGCCGATCGCAAGGGCTGGGATTTGATCGAAGCAGAGAAGTGGTTGGGGCCAAACCTCAACGGTTAATCTTTGTGAGAGTAAAAAGAAAAATGGCGCCCAGTGAGCGCCATTTTTGTATCCACAGAAGAAGAAATTAATCTTCGAACAACTCTTTGTGTAGCGCACGGACAACTTCTTTAGATTCTGACGTGCTAGTCAGGAAGCAGAGGTTGTGGTTACTTGCGCCATAACAAATCATACGCAGGTTGTAGTCTTCCAGCGCACTGAAGATTTTGGCGGCTGCACCTTTTGATTCGCTCATGTGGTTACCAATTAGCGCGACCAGACACATGTCTTGCTCGACGGTTACCTTACAAAGCGCAGCCAGTTCCTGCTCTGCCGCTTCAGGCAATTTAGGTGCACCACCTTTGGTGTTGGTTTGATCCAGTGTCAGTGAAACACTGACCTCAGACGTGGTGATGAGATCGACTGACACTTTGTGCTTAGCCAGAATGTTGAACACTTCTGCCAAAAAGCCATAAGCATGGAACATATTCAGACTGGTGAGCGTCACCATGGTCTGGTTGCAACGCAGTGCCAGCGCGCGGAAAAGTGGAGACTTCTCTGCCTGATGACGAATCCAGGTACCACCTTGTTCAGGCGCTTTAGATGAGCCCACGAATACAGGAATGTCCTGACGCATCGCCGGGATAAGCGTCGCCGGATGCAGGATCTTTGCACCGAAGTTTGCCATCTCTGACGCTTCGCTGAAGCTGATTTCATCGATAGGGCTTGCTGCCGGGGCGACGCGAGGGTCAGTACTGTAGATACCTGGAACGTCGGTCCAGATTTCCAGTGACGTTGCTTTTACGGCTTCAGCCAGAAGCGCTGCACTGTAATCACTGCCACCGCGACCCAGTGTGGTGGTATTGCCTTGCGCATCAGAGCCGATAAAGCCCTGCGTCACGACGACCTTGTCTTCAAACAACGGCGTGAGCACGGTTTCAGCGTGGTGCGCTGTTTCAATCAAATCCGGGGTTGCTTTACCAAACACGTTGTCGGTTTTCAGCACCTCGCGGACATCTGCGCGAACAGCATTGATGCCTTTGTCGTTCAACAGGTGGGTAAAAATATGAGTCGACATCAACTCGCCACAAGCGACGAGAGCGTCAGTAATTTTATCTGAAGGAGAAGTTTCTGCCGCCGCAGAGAGTGTTGCTACTTCATCGAGAATTGCATTCACACCTGAGGCAACTGCCGGCTCTTCCGGGAGCTGTTTCAGAATGCTGAAATGAATATCGTGCAGTTTTGTCAGCACTTCCTGCTGCCTGTCATTGGCAACACCATTTGCCAGTTCAACCAGTAGATTTGTCACGCCAGAACAAGCGCTAATCACTACCAGTCGAGTGTTCAAATTCCCTTTAATCACCGCTGCACAGTTAGACATAGCTGTGTAGTCGGCTACACTCGTGCCGCCAAATTTTGCGACATTTAATGCGTTCACTTCCCTTCACCTCCCATAATCGCGAATGGAGTAATCCTGAATAAACAAAGTAATAAGTTGGGAGACAGATAGAGGGTGCGAGCGGGCAGGAAGAAAGGGTATTTCTCCAGAAGCGCTCCATCTCCGTTGAGATGACAATCCGAAGGATTCAACCTTCTAGACCGACAACCCAGCCCCCAAGGTCTGGTATTGCCTCGGCGTCTTACCCCCTCATCGGATTGCATTGGAGTTGGGGCTCCGCAATTCGACTACCTGGTAGACGCGCCTCTTCTGTCTCTGCAGAGCACAAACTGTGCTGAGCAAAAATTGCCCTCTATTGATAAATGTTTGTAATGTTATTGTCAATGTTTGTTTGAGTTTCAAGCACCTCTTTTCAGCCGGGTGAAGGACTTTTGCTTGATGATGCTTGGGTTTATTCAACGTTGAGATTTTAGCCAGCCCTATCCGATGGTAGGGTAAATAGACCCAAGGAACAAAAGGCAATGGAGAGCAAATAATGACAATTTCACGCTTTATCCCACCACAACGTACCCTGATGGGCCCCGGCCCTTCTGATGTTTCGCCACGCGTATTGCAAGCGCTGGCCCAGCCAACGATTGGTCATCTCGACCCTCTTTTTGTGGGAATGATGGATGAAGTTAAATCACTGCTTCAATACGCATTCCAGACCGAAAACGCCTTCACCATTGCGGTGTCCGCCCCGGGCAGTGCAGGGATGGAGACCTGTTTTGTCAACCTGATTGAGCCAGGCGATACGGTGATTGTTTGTCGAAACGGCGTATTTGGCGAGCGTATGCGTGAAAACGTAGAGCGCTGTGGCGCAACAGCGGTAATGGTTGATGACGAGTGGGGCAAGCCTGTTGATCCTGCAAAGGTCGAAGCGGCTTTGAAAGCGAACCCAGAAGCATCGGTGGTCGCGTTTGTACACGCTGAGACATCGACCGGCGCACTCAGTGATGCGAAGACAATTTCGTCACTGGCGCGTGAGCATGGCTGCCTGACGATTGTTGATGCCGTGACTTCTCTTGGCGGTGTGCCACTGCTGGTGGATGAGTGGCAATTGGACGCTGTGTATTCTGGCAGCCAGAAATGTCTCTCCTGTGTGCCGGGACTGTCACCAGTCACTTTCTCTCCGCGTGCGGTAGAAAAAATGCAGCAGCGCACGGGTAAGGTGCAGAGTTGGTTCCTCGATCAAAGCCTGGTGCTTGGCTATTGGAGTGGTGAAGGCAAGCGTAGCTATCACCACACCGCGCCAGTAAACAGCCTTTACGCCCTGCATGAGTCTTTGCTGATGCTGAAAGAAGAAGGTCTGGAGAATGCATGGCAACGTCACCGTGATATGCATGAGTTACTCAAAGCCGAACTGGAAGCGCTGGGTGTTAACTTCCTTGTTGATGCTGACCATCGCCTGCCGCAACTGAATGCTGTCGCAGTACCTGAAGGCGTCGATGATGCCGCGGTGCGTGCGAAACTTCTCAATGACTACAATCTGGAAATTGGTGCGGGTCTGGGAGCACTGGCAGGTAAAGCGTGGCGTATCGGTTTGATGGGTTATGCGGCTAAACGTGAAAACGTAGCCTTGTGTGCGAAGGCACTGAAAGATGTGCTTGGTTAAGCGGAATTGAATTGAGAAACGCCCCGCATGAATGCGGGGCGTTTTTGTTTTATTCCGCTGGAAGCTCAGAAAAGTCAGGTTGAAATTTTCGGTACGGGAAAAGCAGCGATGCCTCATCCTTCAACTGTTTGGCGACCGTTTTATGCCCGGTGAGCATCGCCAGCTCAATCAGTGATTGATAGCCGTCGGCATTCGGAGAAGTTTCCAGTCGGGAGATTTGCTCCCGAAGGTACAACTCCTGCGCGCGTAAATCCCGGCTTTCAACACTTTCTAGAAACGCCCGCTTTCCTTCCACTTGCTGATAGAAGTCATTCCACCAAGGATGGGTTTGATACTGAGTCAGCTTACTATCACGTATTTGATAGGTGCGAAGCGCCTGTTCGCCAAGATAGATTGAAGACAACACCAAAACCAGCGTGGTAGTCAGCACCGTGTTAGCAGCGATTTTCATCGGCCTAGGGTATGATAAAAGTACGCGTCGGTATCTCGCGGTAAGGTTATCTATCCAGTAAAGCAGCACCACAAACAGCATGCCCAGTGCCAGGTTGGTTTCAATGTAGTCTGTCACTGCCATGCCAATGAGGGATGGCAGAAAGATCGCTAGCAACATCAGGCGGGTGCCATTCGGTGCTTCCACCAACTTTCGCACCACCAGTATGAAGAGCACACCAAAGCTCGCCCAGTAGGCAATGCCCCCCTGAATTAAATTTGCGAGCAGCCAACTCGGATACATTTGTTGAAGCGGCAGTACATGGCTTTGCTCGATGCCAAACAACAGCTGTGCTTTATCGAGCTGCCCCAGGCCTATACCTTCAAACTGAGCCTGCCCCAGTAATGCCCAAGCCTGCGACAGTACCTCTAACTCCTCGGATGAATAACGGGCGGCAAAAAGTGCCGATTGAGGGACACTACCAAGCTTCCAAGCGATAGCAAAACCGGCCAATACGGCGAAATTCCAAAGACCATGGTGTCGTTTTGGACTGAAACGGAATAAGAATGGTTGACTGAAAATCACCAACACCAAAATCACGGTGATTAGCCAAGGCGATTTCAACGCAGTGAGAGCTGGAATGGTGAGCAGCGGCGTCGCAAGTAAAAGAGCATGAACCGGAACCCAGTTACGCTTGTACACTTTAGTCCGCGCGAGCAAATACGCTGACAGCATCAAAGAAGTCAGAAGAACGATGCCTAGTACGTCACTGTTGGTTTTGATGTCTGCAAGGCTCGATGACGCGATCTCACTGATGCTGGGAAGCAACAAAGGAATCGCCAGTAGCCAGCCACTCAAAAGTGGCAGCCAGAGGAGATATTGCCTCTGAAGATGATTAAAGCTGAATTGCTGCAGGGTACAAAAAAGCAGTAAAGACAACAGAACGCTGAACCCCTGCCATGCAGCCGAATGCCAGTCAGCGTGAAGATAAAATGATGGTATCAGGGCGAAACTTGCGCTCAGTGCCAGCCATCCAGTCATTGTCGTGTGGCTGAAACGGCCTTGTCTTGCAGCTTCCCAAACACCGAAGCAAACGATGGCAACCGCTAACAAGAGCGTTAAGGCTGTCGCTGGATGTTGAACACCGGAGAAAGCGAGTGGGATTTGGTTAAGAGGTAAGCAGAATAAAAACAGCGCAGCCAGCGCAATCAGCACTGGCTTAACCAAAGGCTTTCTGGCCACTTTTGATGGCCAGAAGTTTTGAAAACGCATTGTTTGCATAGATTGTTTCTCACTGGCTCACGCCAGCATCCGCCCTATGATGCTTTTTGTTTAAGCAAAGGTTTCAGGAACCTTGCTGTGTGCGAACCTTCAACCAAAGCCACGTCTTCCGGTGTGCCTTCAGCGATGATCATTCCGCCACCGCTACCACCTTCAGGGCCTAAGTCGACAATCCAGTCCGCGGTTTTTATCACGTCCAGGTTGTGTTCTATCACCACAATGGTATTGCCGTGATCGCGCAGTCGGTGCAGCACCGTCAGTAGTTGCTGAATATCATGGAAGTGCAGTCCAGTGGTTGGCTCATCCAAGATATACAACGTCTTGCCGGTATCACGCTTTGAAAGCTCACGCGCCAGTTTCACGCGTTGCGCTTCACCACCGGAAAGGGTGGTTGCAGCCTGTCCCAAGCGGATATAGGAAAGACCCACATCCATCAGCGTTTGCAGTTTGCGCGCAATTGCTGGCACGGCATCGAAGAACTCGCGGGCATCTTCCACTGTCATCTCAAGGACTTCATCAATGGTTTTGCCTTTGTAGCGGATCTCCAAGGTTTCACGGTTATATCTCTTACCTTTGCACACGTCGCACGGTACGTAAACATCCGGGAGGAAGTGCATTTCCACTTTGATAACGCCGTCGCCCTGACAGGCTTCACAGCGGCCCCCTTTGACGTTAAAACTGAAACGGCCCACTTTGTAGCCACGGGAGCGCGCTTCCTGTGTGCCTGCAAACAGCTCACGGATAGGTGTGAAGATGCCTGTGTACGTTGCTGGGTTGGAGCGTGGAGTGCGTCCAATCGGGCTCTGGTCGATATCAATCACCTTATCAAAATGACCCAGGCCGTCGATGTCCTTGAAAGGCGCTGGCTCGCCTGTGGTGGCACCGTTCAATCGCTGGTGGGCGATTTTGTAGAAAGTGTCGTTGATAAGGGTCGATTTACCTGAACCGGATACGCCGGTCACACAGGTCAGCAAACCGACAGGAAGCGTCAGGTTAACGCTCTGCAGGTTGTTGCCCGTTGCCCCTTTAAGCTTCACGACCTTTTTCTTGTCATAAGGAATTCGTTTGGCTGGGACTTCAATCGCCTTTTTCCCGCTGAGGTATTGGCCGGTTAGAGAGTTTTCATTCTTGATGATTTCTTCATACGTCCCTTCAGCAACGATGTGGCCACCATGCACACCGGCTCCAGGGCCGATATCGACAATGTAGTCTGCCGCGCGGATAGCATCTTCATCGTGCTCAACCACCAGCACGGTGTTACCCAGATTACGAAGGTGCTCGAGAGTCGCGAGTAGGCGTTCGTTGTCACGCTGGTGAAGGCCGATAGATGGTTCATCCAGCACGTACATCACGCCGACCAGACCTGCACCAATCTGGCTGGCCAGACGGATACGTTGCGCTTCACCGCCTGATAGGGTATCAGCACTTCTCGACAGGTTGAGGTAGTTCAGACCGACGTTGACCAGAAAACTCAGGCGGTCATGGATTTCTTTAAGTACCTTGTCAGCAATTTGCGCACGCTGGCCCGTCAGCTCCAGACCTGCGAAGAAAGTCAGTGCTTCATGAATACTCATTTCACACACGGCTGGCAGGTTGGTGTCACCCACAAAGACATGGCGAGCTTCTTCACGAAGGCGAGAGCCGCCACAGCTTGAACACGGCTTGTTGGCGATGTATTTCGCCAGCTCTTCACGCACAGCCATCGATTCTGTATCGCGGTAGCGGCGGTTGAGGTTATTTAAAATCCCTTCGAACGGATGCTTACGTACCGTGATATCACCGCGATCGTTCACGTACTTGAAAGCAATTTCAGTGTTGCCGGAGCCGTTCAGAACCACATTTTGAATGGTTTTCGGTAAATCCTGCCAAGGTGTTTCGATGTCGAATTCATAATGATCGGCAAGCGAGCTTAGCATCTGAAAGTAGTAGAAATTACGGCGGTCCCATCCACGGATGGCACCACCAGCAAGGCTTACCGCTTCATTCTGAACCACGCGGTTTTCATCAAAATACTGCTGTACGCCGAGACCATCACAAGTAGGGCAAGCACCTGCTGGGTTATTGAAGGAAAACAGGCGTGGCTCCAGCTCTTGCATGCTGTATCCGCAATGCGGACAGGCGAAGTTGGCCGAGAAGATGAGATCATCACCCTCACTATCCATATAGCTGACCACAGCCGTGCCGCCCGTCAGTTCAATGGCGGTTTCGAAAGATTCAGCAAGGCGCTGCTGCAGATCGTCGCGCACTTTGAAGCGGTCGACGACCACTTCAATGGTGTGCTTTTTGTGAAGCTCCAGCTTCGGTGGATCAGAAAGGTCGCACACTTCGCCATCAATACGCGCGCGGATAAAACCGTGGGCAACCAGGTTCTCCAGCGTTTTGACGTGTTCACCCTTACGTTCTTTGACGATAGGGGCCAGCAGCATCATCTTGCTGCCTTCTTCAAGTTCCAGCACCTTGTCGACCATCTGGCTCACAGTCTGTGCTTCCAGCGTCACATTGTGTGTCGGACAGCGCGGGTCACCCACTCGCGCGTATAAAAGACGCAGGTAGTCGTAAACTTCTGTGATGGTACCAACGGTTGAGCGTGGATTGTGAGACGTGGACTTTTGCTCGATAGAAATAGCCGGTGATAGACCTTCAATATGGTCGACGTCTGGTTTTTCCATCAGAGAAAGGAACTGGCGTGCATAGGCAGACAGTGATTCTACATAGCGGCGTTGGCCTTCTGCATACAATGTGTCGAAGGCCAGTGATGACTTGCCGGAACCAGAAAGACCGGTGATCACGATCAGCTTGTCGCGTGGGATCGTCAGGTTAATGTTTTTCAGGTTATGGGTGCGAGCCCCTCTGACGTCTATCGTATCCATGTCTACCTTGCCCTTAGCGCTCAGGTTTGCAGCCTGAAGAAAAAACGAATGAGGAAGTATCCCACATTATCGTGTGATGAAAAAGAAGAAAGCTGTATAAACATACAGCTTTCTTCAGTATTGCAACATGCAGGTTTTAACGGTGCTTTAGCCTGAATCGATCAGCCTGTTTTTACCGTTTTTTGAGGCTGGTTCGGTGCATCAGACTTCAGGTAGATATTTTCGTAGCAATAGTTAGTTGCTTCGATAAAGCCTTCAACGCTACCACAGTCAAAGCGCTCGCCTTTGAATTTGTAAGCCAGTACACAGCCGCTTTGTGCTTGTTTCAGCAGGGCATCGGTGATCTGGATTTCACCGTTCTTGCCTGGCTCTGTTTTTTCCAGGATGTCGAAAATGTCCGGTGTCAGGATGTAACGACCGATGATCGCCAGATTACTTGGCGCGGTGCCTTGCTCTGGCTTTTCTACCATGTTGTCGACTCGGTAAAGGTTGTCACGCATCTCTTCACCGGAAATCACACCGTATTTGTGAGTCTCATCTTCCGGTACTTCTTCCACAGCAACGATGGAGCAGCGGAACTGCTTGTACAGTGCAACCATCTGGGAAAGCACGCCGTCTTCCAGATTCACACACAGGTCATCTGCCAGTACAACGGCAAATGCTTCATCACCCACCAGCTCACGGCCGGTCAGGATAGCGTGACCTAGACCTTTCATTTCTTTTTGGCGGATATAGGTGAATGAAGCTGCATCGATAGTTGCGCGGATATCTCCCAGCAGTGCTTCTTTGTTGGTGCCGCTGATTTGATGTTCCAGCTCGTAGTTTTTATCGAAGTGATCCATCAGGCTGTGCTTACCACGACCAGTAACAATACACATACCGGTGATGCCGGCTTCAATGGCTTCGTCAACGCCGTACTCAATAAGTGGCTTATTAACGATAGGCATCATTTCTTTTGGCATCGACTTAGTGGCAGGCAGAAAACGGGTCCCGTAGCCAGCCGCTGGAAAGAGGCACTTCTTGATCATAGCTTGTCCTTAATTTACATCATCCAACTAACTAGTCGCCCTGTATTAAAAATTGGGCTTATTGGAATGTTAACATTTAATCGTTGCAAATCTGTCTCATTGTTTGATTATGAGCCCAGAGGGACCCTTCAACAAGAACCGCTTATCCAATCGGCCAGAAACCGAGTCTTTTTTCGACCTTGCGCACGGCCAGAATGTTCTGTGTACTCATACCGATACTCACTGCAAGCGCTGCGCCGACGGTTCCCCATATTGACGTTAATATCAGTATCAAAGTCACGGTAAGTATCCCGGCAAGCAGGGTGATATTGCGCAAGTCTCTTTCATAGCCACACATGGTGAGAAGAAATCCGACAGATCCTGTCATGACATTGATGGTTTGGCCAACAGCAAGGATCACCAGAAGTTGGCCTGATTCTGAAAATTCACGGCCAAACAGCGTCATGATGGTGTCTGGCCAGATAAGCACAGCAGCCAGAACCGGTATGGAAAAAACAATCATCAATCGGGTCGAAAACTGTGCAAGGCGTTTGAGCTCGTCCAGTTTACCTGCTTTGAACAGGGCCGAAAATCGCGGCGCAGCGACGAAATTGATGACCATTAACATGAAGCTGATAAGCAGGGATGTTCTTTGCGCTGCGGAAAAATAAGCGACTTCTTCAGATGTGACAAACAAGCCGACGATCACGACCGAAGCCCAGGGAATGGCTTGGCTGGTAGCGGAAATCAACCAAAGGTTGGGGGCGGCGCTCCAAAGCGTCGGCATCTTGCGATCGCTGGTGTCGATGCGATGATCTGGTTCGCGAAACCATAGCCACAAGCCACTAAACACCACCAACCCAGAAGCAACGACATAAAGCACGGAAGCGCTTTCTGCCATTGGGTTAGGCTCGTAATGGTTGAGTAGCAAGAATGCGGGTAGCGCAACCATTGTCACGCCAAGCTGCATGGAGCAGACGGAGGCAATCACTCTGCGGGTTGCCTGCAATGCATAGCCATTGAGGAAAAACAGGCTAATGAAAGGGATCGCCAGAGCAAAATAGCGCAAGCTATCTGTCGCCTCTGGTTTACTAAATACATTCAACGCCAGAAAAGGTGCTACGAGATAGGTGATTCCTGCGACTATGGCGGAGGTGGGAAGAACCGCAAGCAGCGCATTGGTAAACACCTGATTGGTCAAATGGGTGTTGTCTTGCTCTCCGGCATGCCCAATAAAACGAAGCAGGGCGTTTTCCATCCCCAACATGCTCAGTGTTCCCAACAAAGTGGCAAGACTCATACCAAGGAAAAACAGCCCGGATTGTTGCGCCCCTAGCACCCGAGCGGCAACCACGCTAAGTAAAAATGCCGCAGCTGCAGATAGGACCCGGAAGAGAGCGGCAAGTGCAGCGTGGAACAGAAACTGGCGGCGGGCAGGGCCGATGGATTGAATACGGTGAACAATTTGGGAGATCATGAAATTGCCTTACCAGGGGAAAACCAAAGGAATGAGAGAAAGCACAAGCACACCATAAACCAGGCTCAGAGGCAGCCCAGCTTTGAGGTAGTCTCTCGGCACATAACGACCTGCGGTATAAACCATCAGGTTGGTTTGATAGCCAAATGGAGAAAGAAAGCTGGCACTGGCTGCAAATGCAACGGTCATGATAAAGGGCATGGGATCGACCTGATATTGCGTTGCAATGGCCAGCCCTACTGGAAAGCTTATTGCGGCAGCGGCATTGTTGGTAATGAGCTCAGTCATCAACCAGGTGGCGAGATAAAGAATCACCAAGGCACCGAAAGGTCCACCGTGTTGACCGACGCCCATGATAAGCGTTGCCAGACTATCTGCCAGACCTGTCACACTGATGGCTTGCGCCAGACCTAATGCAGAGCCAATCACTAAAACCAGTTCAAAAGGAAATCGTCGCCTTAGATCATGAATGGACACCAAGCGCGCTGCCACAGCGCCAGCGAGGAGAAGGATAAGTCCTTTATACAATGGGAGCAGTTCGAGGAAGCTGGCAATCAGTGCAAAGACAGCGCCGCCACAGAACAAAAAAGATTGGGTGCCACTTAGCAGGGCATTGTTTTCCCTTTCCCCCACCAGAATGAAGTTCTGGGCGAGATTGCCACGACTGAAAAAATCCTGCCCCACGGCCAGTACCAGTAGATCCCCGCCTTGCAACTTCACCTGGCCGAGGCCTCCGGTGATTTTGTTTTCCCCGCGCTTGACGGCGACCACGGCGGCGCCGAACTGTGCACGGAAATTGAGTGACTTAATGGTTTTTCCGGCAATGACTGCCTGCGGGGTGATGACGACACTCACCAGATTATCCGAAGGCAGGTGTTCACCTTGCGTTCGGGGAGATAGCCCTTTGAATTTTTCCAGCAATGCTGTGGCTTCCAAGTCACCGGAAAACACCAACACGTCGTTACCTTGAAGCTGTTCTGCGGGTGAAACTGGAGAGATAACGTGCTCCGCACGAATGATTTCCACCAAAAACAGGCGCTCAAGGTGGCGAAGTCCACTTTGTTCAACGCTCTGGCCGACGAGGGGAGAGTCAGAGTTAAGCTGTGACTCCAGAAGATAACTTTGTGAGGTTTCCTGAGCGCCGCTCTGACGCGAAGGCAGCAGCGCCAAAGACACCAGTGTAATCACCAAGACACCGGCAAGAAATACAGGTACGCCAATCAAGGAAAAATCGAAGAAACCAATTCCGGGTAAGCCGGCATTAAGGGTAAAACCGTTCACGAGCAAGTTGGTGGAGGTGCCAATCAGCGTCATGGTACCGCCAAGAATGGCTGCGTATGAAAGTGGGATCAATAACTTGCCAGCAGGATGCTGACTCTTGGTCATGCTGCGCATCAGCGTAGAAACCACAGCGGTGTTGTTGATGATCGCAGAAAGCAGGCCAGCAGACAGGGTGGTTTGAACCGTGACTTTACGAAGCCCCCCCTGTGTACACCAACGGCCCAGAGCACTGATGTAAGGCGTGCGCTCAAGGATCACAGAGACCATAACCAAAAGCACCAAGGTAATGAGCGCCGTGTTGGTGAAGTTATTGAAAAGCTGAGCGGCCGGAACGATATCGAATGTCAGCAATGCGGTGAAAACGGCACCAAAAACCAGCGCCGGACGAAGATTGGTAAGCAGCAATGTTCCCAGCAAGCCTGCAATTAAGAGTGCCACCACCGCGCTCATTGCTTAGGCCTCATAAATCAGGTGCAAAGCTTCGCGTTGTTTTTCCGCACTGAAGTCGCTGTTGAAGGCATCAATGGCTTGTTGGTAATCCGGGTGATCGGGGCGTTTGCAGTAATTGATGATTTGCTTTGCCATGGTGTCTGGCGAACTCACCATAAACGGATAGTGCAGGTTCTGGGTCGCACCGATTATGCGCAATACCATAGGAATGCGCAGTTTTGCGGCTTCCAGAATGGTCAGCGGCATGCCTTCCCACGCTGCGGTGTGGAGATACAAATCGGCACTGTTCAGCGTTTCCATCAGTTGCTGGTGGGGGATCATTCCCGTCACCTCAACGCCTGCCTCTCTCAACGCTTGCTCCATTTCAGGCTCTCCGCCACCCAGCCAGTGCAGCTTAATTTGACTGAACTCAGGGTAAGTCTTCAGGCTGGTAATGGTATCCAGCAAAAACTGAGGGTCCTTTTGAGGAGAAACACGGCCAACCACCATGACGTTAAAAGGAGGACGCTCAGCCTGGGTCTCCGACAAAGAGAGTGCTTTGTCCAAGTCTGCATAGTTGTTGAGGTGAACGGCCTTTTGGGCGCCCAGCGCAAACCCAAGCTCACATTCCCTTTCGCTGCACCCTGCGATCATATCAATGCGGGAAAGACCGAATGTTTCAAGCTGCATGTAGACTTTCTGCATCAAATCAGAAATATCGCGGCGTTCGAACGCATAGCAATGTGGCGTGTAAACAATTTTTGTGTTGCCCTTTTTGGGAAGGAAGCGGCCCAAAAATCCTGCGAAGCTGGAGTGAAGATGAATCACGTCCGGCTGCAGTTGAAGCACCGCTTTTCTCGCTTCACGGAAGAAAGACAGTAAGCCCCCCTCCATGGTCTGGACATCGTCGAACAGGGTAGTGACCGCCATACCGGTATCGTCATTGGGGCGTAATCTGGCAAACAGGTGATGACGAATCGGATCCCCTTGGGTCGATTTCGCATAGCTGCACAGTGCGGTTTGGATGCCGCCACCAAACGCTTCCGTAATATGGAGAACGGTTTTCATCACTGGCCCCATTTCTGTTTAAATTGAGTGATTTCCTCTTCACTGTAGACGGCGCGATACAGTGGTGCATCATACAGATGGAATAAACGCTCAAACGGGTACGTTTCTTTAAAGCGTTGATAAAGCGCTGAATACCACTTGTTCGAAGCCTCGTTGCTGGATTGCAGCTTGAAGTCCGGTAGTTCAAGAAACTCCCCCAGCACATCTGTTGACTGGTTAATCGCTTCACATTTCATCAACAGCACATCACAGCCCCCTTGCTCGATGCGCCAATGGGTTTGAGATGGATCCTGAACGTGTTTAAGCACATCAATGCCGAAGTGGCGTTTGAGCTCTCTGTCGAACCAGCCGGTGAAGTAATCAAGACGCATCTGGGTTTCAAAGGCGTCAGTCAGATGGCGGAGTGTGGAATCCATATCTCCGTGAATGGCTTCGTTCTTTTTACCCGCGATGAACTGAATATGGAGATCCTGGAAAAAGCGTGACACGACGGTCGCGATAGGATCGCGCACCAGCGTGATGATCTTCAGGTGGTCACGTTTTTGCAGAATACGTTTCCGGTGAGAAAGGGTCAGCTTGTATGCCGCACGGATGTGCCAGTCGAAGAAGCAGGCCACGTCATCGGTATTGTGGTACATCTGAAACTCTTCGTTGTCGTCGAAGGTGTGGATGTGCCAACTCGGGATGCCAGCATGTTCAAGGGATGCCTCAATAGATGATGAGCCAACCTTACCCATTTGGTAAACCAGGACAAAATCCGGCGCATTCAGAGTTTGGTCAAAAGCGCGTTGTCGGGCTAGGCTGAACTTCATTTCTTATCCTCTTGAAACTCAATAGTAGAAAGCGGCGTCACGGCGTTTGAGGAAGCGTCAATCGAAGACATGGACGCCTCGGGAACAGGCTCAGGGGCCGTGCGCGTATTGATGAAAAATGGAAACAGGAACATCAGCATGATGGTGCTATTAACGGCCACAAACAGCACCATGGCCAGGATGTAGACCGCGAGTAGAAAAGCCACTGGATTGATAAACCGCTGCCCGAAAAGGTGACGAAGCCCTAAAAGGAATCCGCCAATCAATATCGTCAGACCTACCAGCCCGTACTCAACCGCTACATCGAGGGCGAAGTTATGGGTATAAATCGCGAGCTCCTGGTTCTGGAAATAGTTGGCGATATAGACAGGGAGCATCTTGGGGCCGACGCCGAAAATGGGATATTCCAGAAACAGGGCAAAACCATTAGCGAGCAGGAGTTTTCGCCAAAGCTCCGAATCCCAGCGCGCTTCGTGCTGGTCGGCAAACAGGATGTCGAACTGGGTAAACTCAAACTTATCGAGGATGGCGTGAGTGCCAACCATGTACCAGATGGAAAGCAGGGTCAGAATGCCGCCTAAAAAGCCGAGGGTTCCCAGTGCAAAAGCGGTTTGTCGTGAACGCGGATGATGCACTTCCCGGCAGAACACCAGATCGCAGGCGACAAGCATCGCCATACCTAATAAGGCTTTACGTTCACCGGACATCAACAGCATCACGACTGCCGCAGCCAATAACACATGACCGAACCGGATTTGGTTACGGAGGATGTATAGCAGGGCGCAGGTAAAACCAAAGAAATACTTGGTATTTCCAAGTTGTTTGAAGTCGTTGAACGCGGGATGCATCAAGTGCCAGCCCGCGGTGTAAAGGGCGCCGGCAAAAGTATAAAGCGCCAGCAGCGATAGAAAACGTGGTGAAGCCAACAAGCCTGCCTGATGTAAAACTCCTAGAAAGGCGGCAACGGAAAGCCACTGGATCATTTCAATGATCACCAGTTTCAGCGGGACATCATTGATAATGCCTGAAAGCGCAATGTAGATGACAAACACAAAGATGAAGCCGCCTGCTTTTAGCGTCGACTGCAGCAATTGTCCGCGCAATGCAATAAGAATAAGAAAGCCAAGCGAAGCGATACCAAGAAAATCGGCCAGATACAGACTGATGCCGGCGACAGCGATTTTCGTCGGGACAAAAAACAGGACAACGGCAAGGGCAGCCGCATGCTCAAGCGATCTTGTCATCCGCCAGCTCCTGATAAGCCTGATAATATTGCTCGCGGAATGTCTCCAGCTTGTACAGCTGACAGCGTGACAAAGAACGTTGTGAGGCTTTGGTATACTCCTGTGGGTCTTCACAGATGGAAGCAATCCTTTGTGCGAGCGCGTCGTCGTCACCTAAAGGAAACAGATATTCTTCAGTCCCTATGACTTCATCAATGCCTTGAACGTTTGACGCGAGCACTGGCAATCCTGCTGCCATCCCTTCCACTGCAGCCAGACCAAACCCTTCAATAATCGTGCTCTGCACATAGATGTTCAGACTGTCCAAAAACACCGGAATGTCTGAACGCACACCGTGGAAGACCACTCTGTTTTCAAGACCAAGCTCTTTGACCAAGGCTTCGTATTCCCCGCGGCGATCGCCATCGCCTGCAAGGTGAAGCTCATAACGGGCTGGTAACTTGGCCAGTGCACGTATCAGTGTGGGGTGATCTTTATAAGGATGCAGTCGACCCGCCATGCCGATACGGATGGGCGCTTCTTCTGCGGGTGGCTGCTTCTCTTGCATGGAAAATTTGCTGAGGTTGATGCCATTTAGGATCACCGAATAGTGCTTCTTCCAATGCGGGAGGAAGTCTTCCAGTGCATTTTGTACCTGCCCTGTGATGCACACGGTTTTCTGGTAGCGCCAGTAAAGGAGCCACTCGAAAGGCTTCATCCAGACGTGGTCGCGGCGTCGGTTATGCGAGTTGTGTTCGGTTTGAATATGCTTCTTGCCAAAGGCGGCCAACGCCACATAGATCGAGGGAAAGAGGTGGCCATGCACCACGTCTGGCCAACGCAGGATTTGCCATTTTTCCTTGAGGGAAAGCTTTTTCCAGACCAGACATTCCACACCAGCGGCTTCCAGCTCGCCAGATAAATCATTGATATCGTCCAGTATCACGACCTTGCTTTCGTAGCCTGACGGAGTGGGACAGACTAAATCAACGACAAAGCGCTGCGCGCCGCCGTTTCGTGACAGATCGTTAATGATATGCAGTACTTTTACCGCCATGGTGGTGCTTCTCTCTTCCCTAGCCTTTAGCGTCAACGTATCCATGTCATGACCCCGATCATTCGACCGATTTGGTTTCCCATTCCGGGTAGTGCTCACGGATGTAGCGATTTAACGCGATTTCTGCCGCGGTGTAGGTGCGTTTGGCTTTTTGTTCATGTGGTGAATGGAGTGCTTCCACCATGCCTGCTCCCACCGTGATATTGGTGAGACGGTCAATCACAATGAACGCGCCTGTTTTTTGGTTCAGGCTGTAGTTATCTGCCGCGACTGGCGCATTCAGACGTAATTCCACTTTGCCGATTTCATTCAGTGCCAATTCACTGGCAGACAGCGTTTCGAAGCTGTTGATATCGACTTTGTGTTCAATGCTGGTAATGCGACCTGTCACGTTATGACTGGCAAACTTGAAGTCATAGTCACGTTTGGTCTTCATCGTGTCCTGCGACATCCAGACAATGTTGGCACTCAAGCTGTCGGTCACGGTCGGTGCTGTGTCCTCATGAACCAGCATGTCGCCGCGGGAAATATCGATTTCGTCTGCCAAAGTCACGGTCACCGCATTTTTCGGCGCAACGGCATCGAGTTCACTGTCATAAGTCACAATCGATGTGACTGTGCTTTTCTGACCAGACGGCAGCGCCATGACGGTATCGCCTTTGCGCAGAATGCCGGAAGCCAATGTGCCGCAGTAACCACGGAAATCGAGGTTAGGGCGGTTCACGTACTGCACCGGGAAGCGCATCAAATCGAGGTTCTGGTCGCGGCTGATTTCAACGCCTTCCAGCATCTCCATCAATGAAGGCCCCTGGTACCACGGCATGTTTTCGCTGGCGCTGACCACGTTGTCGCCCGACAGCGCAGAAATAGGCACAAAGCGGACATCCTTGATACCGAGCTGGGAAGCCATCGCCTGATAATCGGCCTGAATGGACTCGAACACGGTTTGGTCAAAGTCGACCAAATCCATCTTGTTAATGGCAACCACCACATGACGAATACCCAGCAGGCTCACGATATAGCTGTGGCGTCGGGTCTGGGTCAGCAGCCCTTTACGTGCGTCGACCATCACGATCGCCAGTTCACAGTTGGATGCACCCGTCGCCATGTTACGGGTGTACTGCTCGTGTCCCGGACAGTCTGCGATGATGAACTTGCGTTTCTCGGTCGAGAAATAACGGTAGGCCACATCGATGGTGATGCCTTGTTCCCGCTCCGACTGCAGGCCATCAACCAGCAGGGCCAAATCGAGAGCCTCACCGGCATTGCCCACACGGGCATTGTCTTTGTGCAGGCTGGTGAGGTGATCCTCAAAAATCAGTTTGGTATCAAACAGCAGTCGGCCAATCAGGGTCGACTTACCGTCATCCACGCTGCCGCAGGTGAGCAGGCGCAGTAAATCCTTGTTTTCATGCTGATGAAGATAGGCTTCGATGTCCGATGCGATCAGCGATGAGCTATGACTCATGAGTCACTCCTTTAGCAGGCAAGCAAATGTTTAAATGGTTTTCGAGGCTTATGTTTTTTAGAAGTAGCCTTCGCGTTTTTTCTGCTCCATGGAGCCAGCCTGATCGTGATCAATCACACGGCCTTGTCGCTCTGATGTTTTGGTCAGCAGCATTTCCTGAATGATTTCCGGCAACGTGGCGGCAGTCGATTCGACAGCGCCAGTCAGCGGATAACAACCCAGAGTGCGGAAGCGGACAGATTTCATTTCCGGCTTCTCGCCTTTTTCCAGTGGCATACGGTCGTCATCCACCATGATCAGCGTGCCATCGCGCTCAACCACTGGACGTTTCTCCGCAAAGTACAGCGGCACGATGTCGATGTTTTCCAGATAGATGTATTGCCAGATATCGAGCTCGGTCCAGTTGGAAAGTGGGAACACGCGGATACTCTCACCTTTGTTCACGCGGCCGTTGTAAACGTCCCAAAGCTCCGGACGCTGGTTTTTTGGATCCCAGCGGTGGTGTTTGTCGCGGAAGGAGTAAACGCGTTCTTTGGCGCGGCTTTTTTCTTCATCACGGCGCGCACCGCCGAAAGCGGCATCAAAGCCGTATTTATCCAAAGCCTGCTTCAGCGCCTGGGTTTTCATCACATCCGTATGCTTGGCACTACCATGTGTGAAAGGCCCCATGCCCATGTCCACGCCTTCCTGATTGATGTGAACCAGAAGATCAAGGCCATGACGCTTGGTGAACTCGTCACGGAAGGTAATCATTTCCTTGAACTTCCATGTCGTATCGACGTGAAGGAGCGGAAATGGCGGTTTACCCGGGTGAAAGGCTTTCATCGCAAGGTGGAGCATGACAGCAGAATCTTTACCGATGGAGTAAAGCATCACGGGGTTGTCGAACTCAGCCGCTACTTCCCTGATGATGTGTATAGACTCATTCTCAAGCTGCTTGAGATGGGTTTGGTTTAGCGAAATCTTGTCCACCATGGTCAGTCCTTTTTTACGTATCCAGCGGGTAACGCTGGTGGAACGCATCAATAAAATCGTTAAGCAATTCAGCGGGCAGGGCGTTGATCCCCGCTGCCGCTTTTCGTCCGCCACCCGTTGGGAAAGCGGCTGCCAGTTCATCGGCACCGACGCGGTTTTTCAGCGGTGCGCGGATACTGACCAGATAATTGCCGTCAGCCTTTGCCGTGATCACCGCATTGGCGACCTCCGGGTCACGGTTGGTTAAGTCATTGGAATAAACCCCACTTATCCGTCGTGCCCAGGCTTCGTCTGGCAACATAAATACCCGTGAGCCAGTGCGTTCTGAATAAGGGGTAATGGCTGCTGCTTTCTCGCTGTCGCCAGTAAAGCCATCTTCCAGCGTCGCATACACATCCGGACGCTCGGCAATAAAGTTGAAAGGCGAAGGATAAGCCGCCATCAAGCGGTAAATTTCCGCTGGTGGGAACAGCAAATCACTGAGTGATGAGCCGTAACCGTTGTAGTTGAGATAGGTACCGAACTGCATCAATTTGACGCGGTCCTGATCGCACAGACCGGACTTTTTCGCCAGGGTATCGGCGGTGGCAATCATGTTGTCGCCGTAAGCGCCGACCAGCGCCCACTCCCGGTAACGGCCATCTAGCAGCTTGTCTACAATCAGGCTGGTACAGGTGTTGGCCGCGGTGTTGATGTGAGTGGTCAGTGACGGATGATCCGGCACCTCTCCCGGGTTGTGGTGATCGGCATAAAACACACGCACACCTTGGGTCAGTAAGTTATCCAGCGCTGCGCGGTTTTTTTCCATCGCTACATCCAGCACCGTCACGTCTTGCGCGACGGCAGGGTCGACTTGTTTTAACAGGGCGATATCGCGTTTTACCCCAGTGATCAGCACACTGTCTTTAGGGGTCGCGAGGCGAAGCTGGAGCAGGGCGCAAATCCCATCGGCATCGCCGTTAAAAACATCAAAACTGGTTTTCATTTGTCTTGTTAATCCTTGTTCTGGAAGCGATTAACTCGCTTCCAATGTTTCGTCATCTTGTTTGTTATTATTGTAATAACCATAGTGCAGCTTGTATTTTTCCTCCGCATAGCGCGCAGAGAGTTGGTTAAGCACCACACCATCGATGGCGATGTCATGTCGAACAAGTTGGCTGATTGAACGGTTGACCTGTTTCTCGGTAGTCGCTTCCGCTTTTACTACCAGGATCATGCCGCCAGCCAGACGCCCCAGAATCAGGCCATCACTCACGATCTGAACCGGTGGAGTATCAAGAATGATTCGGTCATAGCTTTGTTTCAGCTGATTGATGAGCGTCGTGAACTTGGTTGAGCCCAGAAGTTCCTGTGGATTGGATGGAAGCAGACCCGCAGGAAGAATATCGAGCTGCGTGTCTTCATCGTGATAGATGCAGTCGGTGACCGGCATCCCCATGACCAGTACATTGCTCAATCCTGCCTGATTACGCGGCATTCCGTAGCGTTGTCCAATCGCCGGCATCCTCAAATCACAGTCAATCAGAAGCGTACGTTCCATTTTTGCCAGCGACTGGGCAAGGCTCATGGCAACCGTAGTTTTCCCTTCTGAAGGTAGGGAAGAGGTCACGGCCAGCACATTGCGTTGGCTGTTTGTCAGTGAGAGCAAAATAGAGGTGCGGATGGTGCGGACAGATTCACTGAACAGGGCTTCATCCGGATCAAGATAGATGGTGTGATCAAGCGGCGCGTTTTTGAAACGCTTTGCCTTCACGCGTGGTAGGTATCCCAGGTGCTGCAATCCCAGTTTCTCCTCAACATCGTCAGGTTTTTCAATGGTGTTGCGGTAAGCATCCGCTAAAAACGCACCGACGATACCGAGCAGCAGGGCGAATGCGGCGCTGATCACGATCAATTTGCCCGTCTGAGGGCTGGATGGATGTTGAGGGATAGTCGCACGATCTGTGAAGCGCGCGTTTACAGCATCGAAGTCACCAGCCACTGTGGTTTCTTTCTGGCGGTTCAGGAACAAATCGTAAAGTTGACGGTTAGAGTCAACGTCGCGCTTGAGTGACTCGTACTGTGCACGTTTTGCACTGATGTTCTGGTAATCGCTCTTCTTGCTTTCAAGCTCTGCTGCCAGCGCGCGTTCTTGCTGACGTGCACTGTTCAGTTCTTTTTCAATGCCTTGCGCCAGATTATTGATTACCGAGTACATACGCTCTCGGACCGAGTCCAACTGCGCCTGTGCCTGAATCATTTTGTCGTGTTTTGGGCCGTAACGTTTGGCAAGCTCTGACACCCTGCGCTCAGCATCGGTTTCGGCGTTTTTCACGTCCCGAACCTGTGGATGGTTGGAGATTTCCGGCACTGTCATCAGGCTGCCGCTGGCGTTGTTCTTCAGTTGGTCAAACAGGCTTTGCGCTGCAACACGACGCTCACGGGCTTCGTTGACGCGGATAGACAGGTTAGTGAGTTCTGAGCCTGCCAACTGGTCGATGTCATCAAGCTCAATCAGCCCTTCATCTTTCAGGAAGTTGGTCAGGGCAAGCTCGGCGGCATCCAGATTGTCTTTCAGTTCGGTGAGGCGCTCGGTGATCCAGAATGAGGCGGTTTGGGTGGCCACCAAACGGGCTTCGAGATTGGACTCAATGTAAGCCTGACCAAGGGCATTGGCGACTTTCGCTGCCAGCTCTGGGTCGATCGAGCCAAAATGCACATGCACCAACTGAGTGTTGCGGATAGGCTCAATGGTCAGGTGTGATTTGAATTTGTTCAGTACGGCTTCACGTGCCGCTGCGTCATCCGCCATTTCTGATGGCGAAGGGGGCGTAGGCAAGAATTGCTGCAAAGGCCCAATTTGATACAGGAAGCCGAGCAGTTTTTCGCGGCCTGAAAGCTCGCCAACCTCATTATTAAACTCGCGGATATTGGCGATACCCAGCTCATCAATCACTTTCTCCGCAATATGGTTGGAGCGAAGGATTTCAAACTGAGTCTGGTAATACTCTTTCTGACTGGTATCGAGGGTATACACCTCTTCGATGGACACCGCTTTGTTGGCTTCTGACTCGATAAGCAGTGTCGCGGTCGCACGGTAAACCGGGGTTATAGCAAGGATCAGTATCGTTGCGATAAGGGTTACCGATGCCACAAACACAGCGATTGGCAGCCAATAACGCAAAATCACACCGGCATAGCGCTTGAGATCGAGGCGCGCTGGTTCACTGGCCGGGTTAGGCTCGATAAGTTTCATGATGTTAGTAGTCCTTTTAATCTTCCGTGCGCAAAAAAGAGCTGTATGGTTTGGCTGGCTTCTTTAAAAGAAGCTCTGATCCACAACGATAATGTCGCCGGGGCCAACAGCTTTTGACAGGCCAACGTTATTTTCTGTTTTGCCGCTCTTGGCTTCTGTCTGCTGAATTTTGTTTCTTGAAGCGCGGTCAGTGAAACCACCTGCAATCGCAATGGCTTTGCCAATAGTTAACCCAGGCTGATAGTCGTAACCGCCCGGATGATGTACCTCACCGTTCACGTAGAACTTACGGAACTTCATCACGTTAACCGTTACTTTAGGGTCAATTAGGTAGTCGCCTTTTAGCCCTCTTTGAATGATTTCCTGTAGTTGTCCTACGGTTTTTCCTGCTGCTTCCAACCTGCCGAGATAGGGATAATCAAATCGCCCACGGGTGCTGAGAAGGATGTCCATGGAGAGGTCTTCCTCGCCATACACTTTGATAGAAATCCAGTCACCGTCGTCTAGCACGTATTGCTCGTTGTCAGCGTATGCGGTGACTGAAAATGTCAGCAGGGCTAAACAAATAAAGAAAAAGCGTCTGATCACAGACTTACCTCCATGCCGATAAAGAATCGTGTTTGATCGTAACTGTAACCAGGCTGCGTCGAATCGCGCTCAAACCAACCGATGCCGGCGGATACATCCCACCAACGGGCAATGCTGTATGTCGCACTGACATCGAACTGGCTGTCGTCATCTTCGCGGATACCCGGATAGTCATTGGTTCCATACCTAGCGGAGGCTGTCGTTGTCACTAATGGGGTCCATTTATGTTCCCAGTCGATCTTGA
Organism: Grimontia sp. SpTr1; assembly: GCF_947387585.1. Taxonomy (NCBI): domain Bacteria; kingdom Pseudomonadati; phylum Pseudomonadota; class Gammaproteobacteria; order Vibrionales; family Vibrionaceae; genus Grimontia; species Grimontia sp. SpTr1. The sequence goes on along the minus strand of NZ_CANDOD010000012.1, from coordinate 158,325 downwards.
TGGATCGATCTTTTACGTAATCGGCTTCGAGGTTTGGGTCTCGGGCAAAATCAAGCCCTTCAAGGCGAAACTCGCTATAATCGGTTGGCTTCCAACTGAGGTTTAATTTCCAGCTGAACCCTTGGAAGTTTTCCCGTTGGCCACTTTTGAAATCTTTATTCTGGAAGCCAAGCAGGAGTCTTCCCTGTGTCTTACCCGTCACGTCCCAGTCAAGTCCACCATATAGGGCTGTATTGTTGCTGTCGCGCGTGCCACCTGGACCTGTAAATACATGGTCGTAGCTACGGATTTCGTGGTTGAACACTGTGACAGCATGGAAATAGCTGGAGACGGCGTAATAAAACTCACCGGCGATATAAGGTTGATCCCAGTTGTAGAACTTGGTGTCGACGGTAACCCCGTTGGTGCGAACAAACACTTCTTCGTCGTAGTCTTTCGCCTCAAAGCCAATAATGCCGACCAAGCGACCCGGTGCACCGGCCGCGCCATAGACGTAGCGTGCATAAGCATCATGGCGGCGGAAACGCAGTGGTTCATCCACTCGGAGGCTGGAGCCTTCGGTCAGCCCCGTTCCTCGTGCTTCACTGGTAACGCTGTATTTGTAGTCCAGATGCAGGCGGTGGCGGATATCGAACAGCCAGAATCCATAACCGTGCAGATTGTGGTTAACGTAGTTGTCTTCGCTGCTGTCGGTAAAACTCACTGCATCCAGCGCGTAATCCAACTGGTATGCAGAGCGACGGGTTTCAAACTGCGCCATGACTTTGGGAGAAATACGGTACATTGCTGAGCCGACAGGGTTCGTTTCCGTCCGGCGAACGTTGTCATCGTGACCCGCATTGATTTCCAGCGTCGGAATGATGTCGATGCCATCTTCCGTCTGATAAGGAAAGGGTTCGATGGCCAACGCCGAAACGGGAATAGCACCTACAAAACAAAACAATAAGTTACGGCTTTTCACTTATCTCTCCCTAGTACGCCGTTTTGCCGACAAAGCCTTTGAACACGGTGGCGAACACAATCTTGATGTCCATCCACAGTGACCAGTTCTGGATATATTCCAAATCGAACTGGATGCGTTTTTCCATTTTGTCCAGCGTGTCGGTCTCGCCACGGTAACCATTGATCTGTGCCCAGCCAGTGATCCCTGGCTTCACTTTATGGCGAAGCATGTAGCGGTCGACGATGGCGCGGTACTGCTCGTTATGCGCCACTGCGTGAGGGCGTGGGCCGACGATTGACATCCGGCCTTGCAGCACATTGAAAAACTGCGGCAGCTCATCGAGTGATGTTCGGCGGATGAAAGCGCCAAAAGGAGTCACGCGAGGGTCATTCTTGGTGGCCTGTTTCACATCGTCACCGTTGTCCATCACTGACATGGAGCGGAACTTCCATACATTGATTTTGCTGCCGTCCAGACCGTAGCGGTGTTGTTTGAAAATGATGGGACCCGGCGAAGAAAGTCTCACGCCAATGGCCACAGCCAACAGCACCGGTGAAATCAGGATGATGATAAGCAGAGACAGTACGATGTCTTCCAGACGCTTTGCCCATGCTGCAATCCCACTGAATGGTGTGTCATGCACACTCAGGGTGTGAACATGGCCAATGGTTTGCCAACGGCTGTGCAGCAAGTTGTAAGTAAAGAAGTCAGGCACCAGATAGGTGGTCGCTGTGGTGTCGGCAAATTGGTTAAGGTAACGGGCAATGCGGTCTTTGGCGTGCATTGGCATCGCAATGTATACATGCTGCAATTCGCCTTTACGGGCCAGTTCCAGCGCTTCATGAACTTTACCCAGCATAGGAGCAGGCAATGAGCCTTCAATCCGATCGCTGCTGCGGTCTTCATAGAAACCCAACAGCGTAATACCGAGCGTGTGGTTGCGCTGGAATTCTTGCGCTAGTTCAATGCCATTTGCTGTGGTGCCTATGATCACGGCACTGCGGGTGTTAAAGCCATGGTTGCGCAGTCGGCTTAAAGCCGCCCGTGCGATAAAACGCCACAGCACAAGACCCACTGCGGTGCCAGTAAACCACAGCGTCATGACAACCCGGGAAAACTCGATACCGCTTTTCGAAAAGAAGAAGTAAGCCACGAGGAGCAAGCAGGCACCGCACCATGGCAGCAAGGTGGCGACCATTTGTCCTTGGAAGTTGCTGATACGCCAAGAGCGGTAAAGGTGTGAACTTTCAGCAAACAGCAAATAGAAGATGCAAGTCAGTGTGGCAAGGTGAAGCCAAGCCTCGCTGACCGACCCCAGATAGAGCTGGCTAACAATCGCCAGTGTGCCGCTAATAACGGCCAAATCGCACAGTCGGTAAATGATGGCAAATTCAGTTCCATGTGTGCGGATTTTTCTACTATCCATGATGAGGTTCTCTGTAGTGATCAGGGCTAAATGCAAGCGAGCCTATTTCATTGCTTCTTATTAAAAAGTAAACCACGCATTCCAAGCTCGCTAGCCAAGGTTTGACTTTCAACCAATTGCGTATCTCGCCATTTCTGTGGTGTAAGTAAACCAGTATGCGATTAGTCAGAGAAGATGAAGTTTGTCCGATTTTGTTGTGTGACATTTGTACTTCCCTGTCATTACGCTATTTAGTGGGCTATCAATAGCTGTTGAGAAATGCAGACAGCACGAGACTTTCATTCCAAAAGTGCCAGCTTCCTGTATCGATATTTAGACTTCGCAATGAAAAGGTAAGAGGCCCATTTCAGCGAAATTTAAAAAGCAATCATCACCACTCAGCCTTAAGAATGAAAAAAGACTGAGTGGTGATTGACGGTGATCACTGTTCTCGAAATGCGCGATTGAAGCTTTCTGTCAGTGGCTTGAGCAAATATTCGATTGGCGTGCGTGGTTCAGTCAGGAGCATCACTTCTGCCTGCATTCCCGGATACAGCTCAATGCCTTCCAGAATATCGCTCACGTTATCAATGAGTTTGACCCGGGCAAGGTAGTAAGCGAGCCCGGATTGTTCATCCACCAACCTGTCTGCCGAGACGGTAATCAGCTCTCCATCCAGCGGTTTCACGCTTCGCATGCTCAGGGCTGTCAAGCGGATCTGCGCTTTCATGCCGGATCGCACCTGATCAATGTCAGAAGGATCCACCTTGGCTTCGATCACCAGCCCTTCATTGCTGGGTACGATGTCAAGCAGTGGCTGTCCTGGAGTGATAACCCCTTCTTCCGAAAAGACCTGAAGATTCAGTACGGTGCCGGACAAAGGCGCAGAAATTGTGGTGCGGTTAAGGATGTCTTTGGCTGCGGAGATCTGCTCGTCAAGCTCGTAACTCTCCTGACGGCTTTCACGCAGCCCTTCAACAATCTCTTTGATACGCTCAAGTTCTTGCTCTTTGAGCTGTGCTTGGCTTTCCGCTACGTTTTGAGCCAATCGGCTCGCATTGGCCTGCAACTGGCTGATGGTGCTGAGGATCTGGGCTTCTTCACGTTCCAGCCGTAACACCTGGGTCTTACTGACAAAGCCTTTTTCAGCCAGTTGGCGGTTGCCAGAAATTTCTTCACCAATGATTGAAAGTCGGCGTTTTTCAATTTCCAGCCGTTTTCTTTGGCCTTCCAGCTCTGCTTTGTTCTGCGCCAGCTGCTTGGTGATGATTTCTTTCTGCGACTCAGAGAAACCTCGGCGGGCCTCGAAAATGCGAACCTGGTTGGTCAGCAGTTCCTCCACCCGAGGGTTATCGCGAACAGCCTCCAACGCTTCCGGAAAGGTAATGGCATCGAGATTGTCCCGTTCCGCAATAAGTCGCGCTTCACGCGCTGAGGCATTGCGCTGACGAGAAGTGAGCTGTTCGAGCTGGGCGTGTGACTGGGTTTTGTCGAGATAGATCAGCGGTTGGCCTTTCTCGACCGTTGCCCCTTCAGTTACCAGCAATTTTTCGATGATGCCACCTTCTAGGTGCTGCACCGTTTTGCGCTGGCTGTCGACGGTGACCACACCTTGAGCAATCGACGCGCCTTCGAGTGGGCTGAAGACAGACCAAATACCAAAGGTGCCAAAAAACAGGGCGACAGAACCGAAACCCAAGATGATCAAGCGTTTTAGTGATGGGATCTCATTCATTGCTGGCCTCCTTTCTGAGCGATAGCGGCACTTTGCTCAAGGAGCGGTTTTAATACTTCATCACGTTCACCGAAGGCGCGGATTTGCGCATCCTGAAGCACTAACAGTTTGTCCATTGACTGCATCATGCTGGGACGGTGACCGACCAAAACAATGGTGGCTTTACGTGATTTGAGGTACGCGATCGCACGTTGCAGTGCAGCTTCACCCACGCCATCGAGGTTGGCGTTGGCTTCATCCAGCACCACAAGGCTCGGGTCGCCATAAAGGGCGCGGGCAAGGGCGATACGTTGACGTTCTCCCCCAGAAAGTCCGAGACCACGTTCACCGACTACCGTGTCATAACCTTTTGACTGGCGAAGGATAAGTTCGTGGCATCCGGCGAGTTTAGCTGCATGGATCACCATGTCGGGCTCACCTTCTGACATCCGCGCAATGTTTTGGCGAATAGTGCCGGGGAAGAGCTCAACATCCTGTGGCAGATAGCCACAGTGTGGGCCTAAATCGTCCGGGTCCCACTTGGCGACATCCATATTATCCAGTCGGATAGTCCCGGCGGTTGGCGTTAAGTTGCCGAGCATCAGGCGTGCCAGCGTTGATTTGCCGGTACCCGAAGGACCGATGATGCCAAGTGCTTCACCGGGTTGAAGTTTAAAGTTGATGCCATGAAGCACCGGCTCTGCGCCGCTCGGATGGAAATAAGTGACTTTCTCTACGGAAATCTGGCCTTTTGGCTTCGGTAGAGGCATCGATTTCGCACGCTCAGGGAAGCCGGGAATCTGATCTTTGAGGCGTTGATAGCTTTGGCGCGCGGAAATCGCTGTACCCCAGGCACTGATAGATTGTTCAACCGGTGCCAGTGCACGTGCCATCAAAATAGAACCTGCAATCATGGCACCTGCGGTGAGTTCATTTTGAATCACCAGATACGCGCCCACACCCAGCATTGCAATCTGAAGCAGCATACGGATGAACTTGGAGGCTGCGGTGAGCATTGCCCCTTTTGAATTCGCCGTCACTTGTCCCTGAATGCTTTCGCTGTTGAGGGCCGTCCAACTGCGGATAAAGTTAGGCATGATACCCATGGCTTCAATCGCATCGGCGTTACGCGCAGCAGATTCTGCCTGTTGCATCGCCACAATTGAGGCTTCATTGGCTTTTTTGTGCGCTTGGCGGGTCGCTAAGTCATTGATGATCGCAATGGCAAACAAGACCAGCGCCCCGGCGGTGGCAATGATGCCGAGTATCGGGTGCAGCAGGAATACAAACGCGAGGAATACCGGTGTCCATGGCGCATCCAGCGCGGGAATGATGGCATTACCACCAATGAAGGCACGCACTGCAGCAACGTCACGAAGACTTTGCACAGAAGCCGAAAGCCCCTGGCGCAGTTGCAGGGCAATACTGCCGCTCAGAATATCGGGTGACAGGCTTTCATCAAACCAGGCGCCAATACGCACCATGATTCTGCTGCGCACATTCTCCAATATCGCCATGGTTAACAGGGCGAAGATGGTGATGCTGCTGAGCAGTAACAAGGTGTCGACGGAGCGTGAACTGATCACCCGGTCATAGATTTGGAGCATGTAGATGGGCACGCACAGCACCAGCAAGTTGATGATGAAGCTGAAGGCGACAACGAACACCAATGCTTTTTTGCATTGCCCGAGAGTGGTTTCTAATTGCTTTTGTGTAGTGAGAGACATGTTATATCCGATGACGTTGCATCGCTATACGTATGGATACAGCCACGTAGCGAAGGCTATGGATCGACAGACCCTGTGAACCCCAAAAAAAACAACCAGCATAAAAAGATACTGGTTGTTTTGAGTATAGCTTGCCTAAATTAGACGATAGTAAAGTCGTCTGCAGACAGGTCTGTCGCAGTGATGTTATTGAGCGTAAAGCTTGAACCGTCGGCCAGATTGACCACTGTGTTATTACCCACTTGGGTAATGTCCAGCGTGTCAAAAGAGGTATCGCCAGTAGAGCGGATAAGCAAAGTGTCGATGCCGATTTCAAAATCAACAACACGATCTGAGCCTGTACCTTGGCCTAGCAGGTTATGGAAAACGAAGGTATCAGCACCTTCACCACCGAAGAGGAAGTCATTACCGGTGCCGCTGAACAACCAGTCATCACCGTCGCCGCCGTAAAGGTAGTCGTTACCGCTGTTTGCATACAGCTTGTCGTTACCTTCACCGCCTAGCAGTGTATCGTCGCCTTCGCCGCCTTGAAGATTGTCTTCACCAACGCCGCCACGCAATACATCATTGCCTTCACCGCCTCTCAGCTGGTCGTCGCCTTTACCACCGATCAAGAGATCGTTACCGGCACCACCAACGATGAGATCATCGCCGCTGAAGCCTACAATGCGATCGTCACCATCCAGGCCATTGATCACATCAGCGTCATTAGTTCCTTCCAGTATGTCTGGATTATCTGTTCCTAAAATGTCAGCCATTTTTTATTCGTCCTTTGATACTACCTACCCTTGTCCTAAGATGTGGAAGCTTAAAAAGAGCACCACATCTGCGACTGGCAGACAGGTATGACCTCGCCTGACTAGCCGCGCTATCACTTTGCAGGAAATTGACAGAGAAAAATGTCTCATTAGTGATTTGATGAGCGAGATTACTGTCTGAACTCTACGACAGATATGTGTCTGGAATGTGGGGTAGGTGTCGAGGTGTTTTATGAAAAAGACCCGATGTAAAAACGGCAGCAACCTAAGTTGCTGCCGGAGAAATGATGGGTAAGAGGAGTGTTAGATGATTTGGAAGTCGCTCGCTGAGAGGTCATCAACGTCGATGCCGTTGATAATCACAGTAGAGCCATCAGCCAAACTGAGGTGAGTGTTAAAGCCGACCTGCGTCAGGTTCAGAGAGGCGAAGTCGGTATCACCGGTTGCCCGTATCCAAATCAGGTCAGTCCCGATTTCAAAGTCGGTAATGCGATCATTACCTGTACCGTTGCCAAGGATGTTGTCGAACATAAAGACATCGGCACCAGCTCCGCCAAACAGGAAGTCGTCTCCTGTGCCGCTGATCAGGGCATCGTCACCTTCACCACCGAACAACACATTGTTACCTTCACGGGCGTATAGAAGATCGTTACCAATGCCCCCATTGAGGACATCATCCCCTTTGCCGCCGAAGAGAATATCGTCACCGCTACCGCCGGCGACATAATCATTACCTTCACCGCCACGGACAAAGTCATTGCCCGCACCACCGGTTATCCAGTCGTCGCCTTTACCGCCATAGACCACGTCATCACCACCAAAACCAACGATGACATCGTCTTCGAAAAAGCCGATCAGTAAATCATCATCATTCGTACCGACAAAATCGTCGGGCAGATCTGTTCCTAAGATTATGTTCATAGTGCTAACCCTCTGTATTTGAGATTACCTTTGTCAGATGGGATGCGTACGTCGACGAGTGAATAGATGTGTCCTCGCATCAGTGCGAACGGCAGTGGGCGGGCTTAATATAGGTATGTTTTGAGATGGCCAACTCTCACATCGCACCTTCTATTGTGAAGGACTAATGAAGACTGAGATGTCTCAGTTGTGACAGAATATGAGAACTCGCTAATTAAGCTGTCAGCCCAGTTAACATCGAGTCTTAGAGGGGAGAGTGTTCACTGCAAGGTATACCCGACAAGAGGAATTAACCTGCAGTGAGTGAGACAAGGTGTAAAGAGATTAGCCTTGGTAATCCAAGCCAATGACAGACAGGTTATTTTTGGCCCAGAATACGGCTTGAACGCGGTTCTTCACGTTGATCTTTTTGAAGATGTTGTAAAGGTGCGATTTGACGGTGTGTTCAGACACAAACAGGCTGTCAGCAATTTCACTGTTAGAGGCGCCAGTGACCAGTTTGCGAAGGATTTGCTGCTCGCGGTTAGTCAGGCAAATTTCAGAGTAATCAATCGCACTGTTGTTATTCTGCTGATAGTAGTGAATGAGTTCAGCCAGTTTTTGACGTGGCAACCAGTATTCACCAGACAGCATCTTTTCAATGCCGTGACACAGGTGTTCGAGATCATCTTCTTTTTTGAATACGCCTTTAATAAACGGCCAGCTAGCCAGTTCTTTTGCGGAGAGATCGTGTGCGTTAAACAGAGCAAAAACATGCTGCTCGCTAAAAGGAGCCAGGCTTTGTTTGACGAAACTGACGGTGTCACCTTCGAAGGCGCTAAGGTCAATCAACACCAGACCGGAGGATGTAGAGAGTTTCTCACTGATTTCTTGCTTCTCTACCAAAGACACAGCGCTTTTAATTTCCTTCTCAAGGCATGAAATCAACGCAGTGATGGTCATGCTCGGCTCTGAGACGAGGAGTATCGTGTATTTGTCTGAGGTGGTCTCGATGTTATGCATGTGTATCCCTAAATGCCTGTAACTGTGCGATTTGCATCTTTCCGGCTGTACACCAGTTTATGAAAATGCATTCGCAGCATTCTAAAGCTCAATCACAAAGCAATTCGTATCATTTTTAGAACTCGCAACCGAAGCTTTGTGTGTAAAACGCGCCCAAACTCATTGTTAGTCTAATACAATTTGTTTTCGAACGCCGATTTCTGCGTAAGAGAATTCATTCTTACATAGTAGATTTCATCAGGTTGCATTCAGTCACAGTAACAGCATTAAAGATTGTGACGATTTTTTTTGCTTCTGTTATCATCGCCGTTTACCGTCACCCACGTGATCAATAAATAAAGGTTTGGGAGCACAATATGGCCAGCCGTGGAGTAAACAAAGTTATCTTGATTGGCAACTTGGGTAACGATCCTGAAGTTCGCTATCTGCCGAATGGCGGTGCGGTTGCCAATTTGACCGTTGCAACCTCAGAAACGTGGCGCGACAAAAACACCGGTGAAAACAAGGAAATGACCGAGTGGCATCGTGTGGTAATGTACCGTCGCCTGGCTGAAATCGCGGGTGAATACCTGAAGAAAGGTTCAAAAGTGTACCTGGAAGGTCGCCTGCAAACCCGTAAATGGCAAGGTCAGGACGGTCAGGACCGTTACACGACTGAAATCGTTGCTAACGAAATGCAAATGCTGGACAGCCGTGCCGGTGGTGGCATGGGTCAAGGTGCACCAATGCAGCAGCAACCACAGCAAGGCGGTTGGGGTCAGCCACAGCAACCTCAGCAGTCTAACTACCAGCCGCAGCAACAACAGCCTGCACACCAGCAGCCGCCTCAACAACAGGCACCTCAGCAGTACAACGAACTGCCAGATTTCGACGACGACATCCCGTTTTAATCGACGCGATATTATCGAATCTGCACAACCCCGCTTCTTGCGGGGTTTGTTTTATCTGGCACTTTATACCAATCGTAGTAAATATCTGCTCATCCTAGCTTGTTAAAATGCTCGATAACTGCGTTGAAAAATTTGATTGTAGAATAACTACTTATCGAAGTTTTCCGCCTTGTTCTCGAGCGTTTTTCCTGCGCTATTTCTGATCAGCTACCTACTGTGATTGGCATTAGAAGTGTTTTTCAGTGACCGACTTTCTGCTTAAGAAAATCAATGAACAGCCGCGTTTTGGTGTGGTTGTACTCAAGCTTCGGATAATAGGCATAAGCCGCACTTTTCGGCTGACGCACATCCGGTAGCACGGGCACCAGTAATCCCTGATCTAACTCCTTTCTGACCGTGACATCTCCAACCAGAATAATGCCAAGTCCAGCCACCGCAGCGTTCACTAAGGCTTCAGGGTTGGGTGAGACAAAGTTTCCGCTCAGGCGTAGCTTTCGACCATGCTCAAACTCGTGTTCTTGTGGGTGGCTGGTGGAGCCATAGAGCAGGCAGTTGTGATGCAAGAGCTGCTCTTGATCGACAATCGGTGGGTGCTGCGCGAGATAAGTCGGTGAAGCAAAAAAGCGCGGCTGGAAATCAAACAGCTTGGTGGCGATAAAGCTTGCTGAGTTGAAGTCTGCCAGTTCGCGGGTGATTACCACATCCAGATTTGGGTCTGGGAGTTGCCCGGGTGCGAGAGTATGCAGTTCCACCTGAATGTTCGGGTACGCCGAAAGAAACTCGCCGATATTGTTAACCAACAGTCGGCTTCCAGTTGCAAGCGGAGCACCAATTCGCAGCACGCCGCTAACTTCGCCGTAAGTGGATGTGGTTTCAGAAACCAGTTGCGTCCAATCGTCCAGCAAAAGTTTTCCACGTTGATAAAACAATCGTCCTGCATCGGTCATGGTCAGGGTGCGGGTAGTGCGCTTTAACAGTTGAACCCCAAGTTGATTTTCCAGCCAAGCCAACCGTTTGGAAAGGGCAGAACTCGAGGTGTTGAGCTTGGTTGCAGCTTGAGCCAGCGAACCCATTTCAACCACAGTGACATAACTTTTCGCGCAGGTAATCCAATCCATTTATTGACTCATTCCGGGGTTTATCAACCGAGTATCGACTTTGCGTTCACTTTCATAACGGGAACAACGATAATAACTAATTCAAGGCCGATTGGCCTTCTGAACTTATTTTTGCTGAGAAGGGATCAGCAAAACCCTTCATTTGGATAGTACATGAGAAAAGTTGCCGGGATGAAGCTGACCAACCGATTGGTCGCTTTTGTAACGCTTATTGTTGTTTGTGCCATGTTCGTACTTTTTATTGGTGGTGCAATCAGTTTTCGTAAATTGGGAACGGACTTCCTCTCCCATTATCTCAGCAAAGTGGTGGTCGAAATTGACCATGCGATTGCCAATCCTGTCTCTAACGAAAATATCGGACTTTGGCTTCCGCAGCTATTGAAAGCCAGTGACATCGTTGAGCTGGAAATTAACAGCAAAACCGGCCTTTTGTATCACTACGAACAAATCCAAACGGTAGGCAAATCGCTGGATTTGATTGTGAACCGCTACGATCTCCCGAGTAATCCCGGCTTCTACATTGTGATTAAATCGGTTCCGCCGTATGCGGATTTTGCCTATTCGATAGGCGCGATGTCTTCGCTGTCGCTTGCGGTACTCGTCATTGTGCTTGCGTTATCATGGGGCATAAGGTGGCTGCGAACCCAGCTCTTGGGTGCAGAATTGTTAGAACACCGTGGCCGATTGATTCTGGCTGGACGGGCGGAAGAAGTGCATACCGGTGATGAACGTGAATGGCCAGCAACGGCCAGTATTGCGCTCGACCAGATGATTGCAGAACTTCGAGAAGCGCGTCAGGAACGCAGTCGCTTTGATACGTTTATCCGCTCCAACACCTTCCTGGATAAACTCACAGGTGCAGCTAACCGCGTGATGTTCGACAACCGTCTGCAAACCCTATTGCAAGATAAAGGCGCGCAAGGTGCAGTGCTGATGATCCGCATTGGCGACTGGGACACTCTGGTCCATGAGTCGGGCAAAGAAGGCGCTGACGAGTGGGTCAAAGAAGTCGGCAACGTGCTGTCGAACGCAATTCTCCGCTTCCCTGACGCGGTGCTTGCCCGTTACTACGACACGGAATTTGCCGTATTGCTCACGCATCAGTCGGCCAAAGACGCCCGTTTGTTTGCTACTCAATTAATGAAAGCACTGGAGCGCCTGAGCCCACCTGAATGCTTGGAAGAAGAAAACTGGGCACACCTCGGTATGACCTTCTTTACTACCGGTGAGCGCCGGGGCCGCCTGATGGAAGAGGCCGACATGGCGAAACGCAGCGCTGTGCTTCAGGGTAGCAATGGTTGGTATGCGTTTAAAAAAGATGTTGTAGCAGACGAAGCTCGTGGCAGTGTTCGCTGGCGAACCTTGTTGACCCGTGTGTTTGAAGCGGGTGGCCCGGATCTTTACCGTCAGGCAGTGAAAGATGCCAAAGGGGAAGAGCTGCATACTGAACTGCTTGCGCGCATCAAAGATGAAAATGGCCTCATCATCAAAGCATCTCGCTTTATGAACGGTATTGATCTGGTGGGCATGAACAGCACGTTAGATAGGCGTGTGGTCGGTAAAGCGCTTCATCTTCTTCGTACTGGCGACGGACGTGAAGTGTTGTCGATTAATGTCTGCGCTGAATCACTGGGCCAGCGTGCATACCAAATCTGGTTGCGAGATACCTTGCTGCAAACGCCACGTAGCGTGCTCAACCGTCTGCAAATTGAAGTCTCTGAAGCGCCGCTGGTCAAGCACTTCGATGCTGTCAGACCTACGCTTCGCATGGTTCGCGCGCTGGGTTGTGCGGTAGTGGTGGATCAGGCTGGCCGTTCTGTGGTGAGTACCCACTACGTCAAAGATATCCAACCGAAATACATCAAACTCCATCGAAGCCTTATCCGAGACATTCATCAACGTCCGGAAAACCAGTTGTACTTGCGCAGTATGCTGGGAGCCTGTGACCCGACACCAACGCAAGTGCTGGCGGTGGGAGTGGAATCCCAGCAGGAATGGAAAGTGCTTTTACAACTTGGGGTTATGGGTGGCCAAGGACGTTTTCTTGGCCCAGAGCTCTCCTCCAGTCCAGCCACGCGCAAGAGGCAACGTTGGCGCAAACAATGATATGGATCGAGCATTGTTTATAAAATGCTCAATTGCGTCATGAAACTGTCGCACGCATACTTATTTTTTGGCGGGAAATTTGATAGAATATAGTGTACTTCAAACACTTTATTAACATTTCCCGAGCAATTATTAGGTGCAGATGGCAGTTTCTACTCTTTTTGCAAAATTTTCCCCTGTAAAACAACGGGGTATTGTCAGCCTTGTCGCGTCTGCCGAACAGGTGGTGATCGCGTATCAGGATGACAATGAAAAGACGCAATTGGACGCGCAGGCCGTTACCCAATCTGACCCTTGGACGGCAGCGACCCAACTGATTTCCCGTCACGGGATCAGCAAGGCAGACGTACATCTGGTGCTCGGGCATGGCCTCTATCAATCCCTGTTGATTGATGATCCCGGTTTATCTGATGAAGACAAACGCGCAGCTTTACCATTTCAGCTGAAAGACTTCATTTCTGATTCGCTGTCGGACATTGTCGCTGATGGCTTTAGCTCGCCAGTGGCAAACCGTTTTCAGGCATTTGTCTGCCACAAGCTGCCGCTTGTCCAGTTCAGCAAAGCGCTGGAAAAAAGTCAGTGCCGACTCACTAACGTATCCCTTGAAGATGTGGCGCTGCGCCAGTGGACGCAACTGGATAAAACCGAGATGGTACTGAGTCGTGATAGCCATGGCGTGTTGCAGTTGGCTGCATTCCATCTGGGACGTCTTTGTTTTCAACGCCAGATCCGCGGTGTGATGCTGGAAGGGCAAATGATGCCCCCATCGGTTGTTGATGACTTAGCATTGGAAGTACAGCGTTCGCTCGATTATTTGCGGTCACAACTGAAAAGCGCGCAAGTGACAGGATTGGTCGTCAGTGTTCATGGCATCGACGATACCGAGTTGGCGTTTCAACTGTCTTCACGTTTATCTGTTGCGGTGCGCCCGCAGCAGCTTTTTGATACCGGTGCCCATCATCAACACATTGCGATGGCCGCGTTAAGCCGCGACTATTCTCCGGATGTGAACCTATTCAGCGACGATCTGTCGCCCAAAGCGCCGCTGCTGACGTTCGAAAAAATGCTGCTGGTATGGGGCGCAACCTCACTGCTAGTGGTGTTAGTGGCTGCTTACCAACAATTTTCACTGGTGCAAGCCGAGAAGTTTTTTTCACTGGCAGACAGCGAGCGACAGAGCGCACAGAGTCTATCCGATGAGCTTAACGAGCAAATGGCTTTGCATCTGCCATCGGTAAGCCTGACCAATGAGGTGAATGAGAAAAAAGCCGCCATTGACGCTAAGCGCCGTGCGTTGGCTGCGGTGAAGCAGCATGACGCTGCACTTCAGCAAGGTCACGCAGATACCTTCCGTGCGCTGGCCTCACTTTCTCGCCGCGATATTTCCGTGTCTTCTATTTCTGTTAGTCAACAGTCGCTCGATTTGAGCGGACTGGCTGCCACTCCCGCTTCTGTTCCTGCTTGGCTGCAGACATTCAATTCTCAGCCACCACTGGCAGATCGTGTTTTCGAGCAAATGGCGCTGAGCCGCGATGAGAAAAACCGCCTGAACTTCAATCTGGTATCCAAACGTGAAAGCGGGGAGAGCGCGAAATGAATGCACTACTCACCCGCGGTAAAGACGCGTTTGAGGCTCTGAGTATCCGCGAACAGTGGATGATTGCACTGGCAGGCTGGATAGCGATTCTCGGCTTGGGTTTGTTCCTCTTTATAGAGCCTGTAAGTAAGACGCTGGCACAGCTGGAAACGCAGATTCTTCAGTCAGAGCGCACGACCGAAGACTTGGTGACACTCAATCGTCTGAAGCAGGAAAAGCTGCACACCTCACCAAACACTGAGCTTGAAGCCGAGTTGGCAACACTCAATCAAGAGATTTCAGCCCTTGATAGCGAAATGGAGCGCAAAGTGGATGGTTTGGTTACTGCCGCCCAAATGTCTTCATTGATGGAAGCTGTGCTGAGACAGTCTGAGCGTTTGACGCTGGTATCAATGAACTCCTTGCCGCCGCAACAACTGACAGACACTGAGGATGCGGGTTACTACATCCATCCTGTCGAAATCACGCTGGAAGGGCGTTACTTCGATATTGTCGATTACCTGAGTGCACTGGAAGCCTTGCCCGTCAAATACTACTGGCAAAGCGTGGACTACAGCGTGAAGGAATACCCGAAGGCTGAAGTCACCATTGAGGTTTACACCCTGGGTGAAAGTGCCGTGTTTATCGGGGGCAAAAATGAAATTACTGAATAGCGTTCTGATTATGTTTTCGCTTTTGCTGCCGATAACGTCTTTAGCAGAGAGCGATCCGACAGCGCCGCTAGGCTTTACGCCTTCCTCTCAGCCTGCGAAGAAAAAGGTGTACCGTTTGCCAAAACTGGACGCCATTTTGTGTGCGAGCGATGGCAGTTGCTCTGCCGTGCTGAATGGCAAGAGCGTGAGGAAAGGCCAAAGCATTAATGGCTACGTTGTCAGCCAAATCAATGAAGAGCGCGTAACGCTGAGCCGAGGTGGTAAGCGTTGGGCATTGACCGTATTTAACGAGCAGGTAGTACAGTGAAGACACATTCATTACTGAGCAAAGGTTTACTGACCTTCGCCGCAGCGATGCTGTTGTCGGCGTGTCAGAGCGTGGGACATCAAAAGCCAACTGAAATACAGGAAGCGCTGAACGAGGCCTATGCACAGAGCACTTCCCAGCCATTGACGGAATTGCCAGATGCGGTCACTCAGGATTTGATGGGGGGCTTCTCTGACACCTCTGGCAGTGGCGTGTTGACCGAAAAACGCCTGCGCATCAATGCCAACAATGTGGATGCCAAAGCCTTCTTTGGCTCTTTGGTGCAAGGCACGGATTTCAATTTGGTGATGCACCCGGAAGTGAGCGGGAAGGTCACGGTTTCCCTGAAAGATGTCACCGTGCCTGAAGCGCTGGAAGTGGTTTCTGATATCTACGGCTACAACGTCGAAACCAATGGTCGCCTGATCCAGATTTTCCCGGCGGTACTGCGCACGGAAACTTTCCCTGTGGATTACCTTCAGCTTCAACGCGCTGGGGTGTCATTGACTTCTATCAGCACAGGTGCCGTTTCAACGGATTCCAGCTCTGGCAGCGGAGATGATGAAAAAACTGAGCGTACCTCAGTGCCAACCGGCGGAACCGTGATTGAAACCCGTGCGGAAAGCAATTTCTGGGCGCAGCTCGAACGCGCTGTCGCGGCCATGATTGGTAATGGCGATGGACGCAGCATTGTGGTCTCCCCGCAGGCGAGCCTTATCACGGTGAAGGCATACCCGAATGAACTTCGCGAAGTGAAACGTTTTCTCGATGCATCACAAGCACGTCTGAAGCGTCAGGTTATTCTGGAAGCCAAAATCCTCGAAGTGACCTTGAGTGATGGCTATCAGCAGGGTGTTAACTGGTCGGATATTACGTCATCGATTGGCAGCGGTGGTGTGGAAATCACACGAGACGCGGCAGAACTTGCCGGCGACTTTATTTCCAATGTGATCGGTGGACAAACCAACATCACCATCTCGGATGGCAATTTCTCCGCGGTGATGAACTTCCTTGATACACAGGGCGATGTGAATGTGCTGTCGAGTCCTCGTGTCACTGCTGCCAACAACCAGAAAGCGGTCATTAAAGTCGGTGGTGACGAGTATTTTGTCACGGACATTTCATCCAGCGATACCTCAGGCGATAACTCAGACTCCGGCCCGAACATCGAATTAACACCTTTCTTCTCGGGCATCTCCCTGGATGTGACGCCGCAAATCGACGATGACAATGGCGTACTGCTGCATGTTCACCCAGCGGTGATTGATGTGGTGACGGAAGAGAAAACCATCCAACTTGGCACTTCATCACAGCCTTATGTGTTGCCACTGGCTAAGACCTCTATCCGTGAGTCGGACTCTATCATTCATGCTCAATCTGGCGATGTGGTCGTCATTGGTGGCCTGATGAAATCGAGCTACGAAGAAATGGTCTCTAAAGTGCCACTTCTCGGCGATATTCCGGGTCTAGGCAATCTGTTCCGCAACGTGAACCGCATGAAGCAGAAAACCGAACTGGTGATCTTGCTGCAACCTTCTGTGGTGGGTGAGCAAACCTGGCAAGAAGAGATCAACCGTTCACGTCAGCTGTTGAACGACTGGTTCCCGGAAAACTAAGCCAACCCTATGTATATGTCGCACTTTGGCCTCAATGCCGCGCCATTTAGCTTAACCCCAGACACACGCTGCTTTTTCGGCGTGCGCTCGCACGTGGATGCGATAAATACCTGCGTGTCGGCGATGGAAATGGGCGAAGGCTTGGTCAAAGTGACTGGCGAGGTGGGTACAGGAAAAACCATGGTGTGCCGTTTGGTGCTCAAAGCTCTGAGCGAAAGCTTTACCTTGGTATTTCTGCCAAACCCCGCCAATACGGTGGCAGGGTTGCATCGCCTGATTGCTGATGAGCTTGGCATTGATGACCAGGTGACAGAGGACAAGCTACTTGGTGCAATCCAACAGGCGGCCATTATCGTAGCGCGAGATGAAAAGCCGGTTGTGATCCTTTGCGATGAAGCGCAGGCCATGCCAGATGAAGTGCTGGAAGCGATCCGCCTGCTGGGCAATCTGGAAACCGAGCAGCGTAAGCTGATTCAGCTGATTATGTTCGGCCAACCAGAACTTGATGAGCGCCTGTCACAGCACAATATGCGCCAGCTACTGCAGCGTATCAGTTTTAGCGCCGAGTTGACGCCGCTGAGCTTTGCCGAAACCTCGGCTTATATCGACCACAGATTACAAGAACAGGGCGCTTCGCCACTGTTCTCTACGTGGGCTAAGCGCCGCATTTGGGTCGCGAGTCAGGGCATTCCGCGACTGGTGCATCAGCTTTGCCATAAATCGCTGTTATTGAGTTTTGGCAGGGGCAAACGCCGCGTCAGCGCGCATGCTGTACGCCTTGCCATTAAAGATACACCTCTCGCCCGCAAGCACTCTGTGCTTCAGGCCGTTTGGGGGTAGGAAATCATGAGTGAATTAAACCGCATGTTGAGCGACCTTTCGTCGCAGCAAAACAGTGAGAAACGCCTCTCTGTTGCATCAATCCCTTCTGTATGGGGCTTTCGCTTTGCACGTGTCGTGCTGGCACTGGTGGCGACGTTAGTGGGCGCGACAGGTATTTCATGGGCGGTCTCGGTAGGCAGTGAGAAAACCTTCTTAATTACGCCAATGCTGACGCCGGAGCCTGTTTTCGTGGAGCCAGCGCCAAAAGCTTTACCTTCTCCTACTCAGAAAGTGGTGAAAAGTGAGGTCAGCTATGTGGCGATGAAGGCGACGCCTGTTGTTGCTGTTGAGCCAACCTTTGAAACCAAAGCCGAAACCATAGCGACTGAACAAGTCTCTGAGCCCGTGCTGATGGCGAACGTTGAGAGTGTTAAAGCCGCGCCTGTGCAAGAAAAAGTGGAACAAGAAGCTTCCCTGTCAGTGGAAACCATTGAACTGACTGGCGAGCAGTTGGCGGATATTGCTTATGACAAAGCGCAGAAGCGCGCCCAAGTCGGTGATACACAAAAAGCCGTCGCTTTTCTGCGTGATGCGGTGAAATACAACCCGAGCCACATTGCTGCCACCAACCAATTGGCGGGACTTCTGTATGGTCGCAGTCAATTGCGAGATGCAGAAAACGTGCTGCGTAAAGGCATCAGCGCCAACCCGAACTCCGCAACATTGAAACTTACACTGGCGCGCATGTACCAGCAAAGTGGCAGTGAAGAATCTGCGCTGAATGTGCTGTCTTCGTCAGTGCATTTGCTGGATGGCGAGCAGGTACGATTCGTTTCCATGCGCGCGGCCTTGGCGCAAAAGCTGGGTAAGAATCTAGAAGCCAAGCAAAGCTATCAATGGCTGACAGAGCAAGAGCCGATGGACGGTCGCTGGTGGCTGGGACTGGGTGTGTCTGCTGAGAAAACCGGTGCCAATGCGGAAGCCGAAAAGGCTTATGGCAAAGCCGTTCAATCTGGCGGTTTGAGTAACCAGTCAGTGAACTTTGCCCGCCAGCGTCTGGTTTACCTTCAGAACCTGAAACAGGGAGCAACAGATGGCCGTTAAACTTCGAAAACGTCTTGGCGACCTGCTGGTTGAAGAGCACATCATCACTGATGCACATCTGAATGCTGCGCTGGCTCGTCAGTCTGAAACCGGACGTAAGCTTGGCGATACCCTGATGGAAATGGGCATTCTGACCGAAAGTCAGATGCTGGACTTCCTTGCCCGTCAGCTTGGTGTACCACTGATTGATCTCAGTCTGACGCAAGTCGATCCAAGTGCCGTCAGTTTGCTGCCAGAAGTGCATGCCCGACGTCTTCGCGCGCTGGTGATTGGCCGTATCGGTAACACGGTTCGTGTGGCGATGTCCGATCCTGCGGATCTGGCTTCACAGGAAAGTGTGCTGAACCAGCTTCATCAATATCAGGTAGAACTTCTGATCACGGCAGAGCAGCCGTTGATCGATGCGTTTGATCGCTACTACCGTCGCACCAGCGAAATCGCCTCGTTCGCCGAGCGTTTGCAGGCCGAACACGGTGTGAAGCTTGAGCAAAGCTTTGGTGCAGAAGAAGAGCAATCTGAAGAAGTCACTGTCGTTAAGCTGATCAATTCGCTGTTTGAAGACGCGGTGCAGGTGAATGCTTCGGACATTCACATCGAGCCAGATGCTGACGCACTGCGTATCCGTCAGCGTATTGATGGCGTGCTGCATGAAACTTTGCTGAAAGAGCGTGCAATTGCTTCTGCACTGGTACTGCGCTTAAAGCTGATGAGCGGCATGGATATCTCCGAAAAGCGTTTGCCGCAGGATGGCCGCTTCAACATCAATGTCCGTGGCAATGCTATCGACGTGCGTGTGTCGACGCTTCCGGTGCAATACGGCGAGTCTGTGGTGATGCGTCTTCTTAACCAGTCGGCCGGTGTGCTGCAACTGGAAGAAGTCGGTATGGACGCTCAGATGCTGGCGCGTTTCCGAAACCAGCTTCGCCGTCCACACGGCATGATTCTGGTGACCGGCCCGACAGGTTCGGGTAAAACCACCACGCTTTATGGCGCGCTCAATGAGCTGAATGTGCCGGGCAAAAAGATCCTGACGGCGGAAGATCCGGTGGAATACCGTCTGCCGCGTATCAGTCAGGTGCAAATTCAAAGCAAGATTGGCCTGAGCTTTTCTTCCTCGCTGCGTACTTTCCTTCGTCAGGACCCGGATATCATCCTGGTCGGTGAGATGCGTGACCTTGAAACCGTAGAAATTGGTCTTCGCGCGGCGCTGACCGGTCACCTGGTGCTCTCGACCTTGCATACCAATAACGCCATCGACAGTGCGCTACGTCTTCTGGATATGGAAGCGCCGGGTTATCTGGTGGCGAGTGCTGTTCGCGCGGTGCTGGCGCAGCGGCTGATCCGCCGTATCTGTCCGGACTGTAAAGTGCCTCACGCCACTGACGATGTGGAACAGGTTTGGCTGACGACCACACGCCCGGAAATGGCAGGCCATGGCTTCTACAAGGGCCGAGGCTGTCAGAGCTGTAACTTTACCGGCTACAAAGGCCGAATTGGTGTGTTTGAGCTTCTGGAAATCACCCCAGAATTGATGGATGCATTGCGTGCTAATGACACCCAATTGTTCTCTGCGCTGGCTGAACAGCAGGCAGGTTACAAGCCATTGGTTCACAGTGCGCTGGATTTTGCCAAGCAGGGACAAACCTCGCTGGAAGAGGCGATGAAGCTTTCTGAAGCGGCGGCGATGTCGCTGATAGGTGCCTGATGCCAAGGTATCGCTACACCGCGCGCAAGCCGAACGGAAAACGTGTTTCGGCGATTATTGAAGCTGCCAGCGAGAGCGATGCGATCGCCAATGTGTCGGCGTCTGGCGCGGTGTTGTTGTCACTGGAAGTCACCAAGGCGCGGGCACAAAAAGCTAATGCACCGCTGTTCCAGCCAAAGGTGAAACTGGAATCGCTGGTGATTTTCAGTCGTCAGGCGTACAGCTTGATTAAGGCGGGTGTCCCGCTGCTGCGTGCCATTAAAGGCTTGGCGCAAAGCACCACGGATAAGCCATTGAAAGCGGCGCTTGAAAGCGTTGCCAATGAGCTTTCCAACGGTCGCCCTATGTCGGCGGCAATGCGCGACCACGAAAATGTGTTCAGTGATTTGTTTGTCTCGCTGGTACAGGTGGGTGAAAACACAGGTCGTCTCGATGATGCCATGCTCCAGTTGGCTGAATATTACGAGCAGGAAATGGAAACCCGCCGCCGGATTAAATCGGCGCTGCGTTACCCGACATTTGTGTTGATGGTGATCATCGGCGCGATGGCGTTTTTGAACGTCAAAGTGATCCCGCAGTTTGCCGGCATGTTTGCCAAGTTCGGCTCTGATTTGCCGCTGCCGACCAAGATTTTGATGGCGACATCGAGCTTCTTTGTCGATTTCTGGTGGCTGCTGGTCTTCGGCACGGTTTGCTTGGTGGCAGGCTTACAAGTGTGGAAAAACACAGAGCAAGGGCGGGTGAAGTGGGACAGATTTAAGCTGCGCATTCCGCTGGTCGGTAACTTGGTTAACCGAGCCTTGATGTCGCGCTTCTCGCGAACATTCGCCCTGATGCTGCGCGCAGGTGTGCCGCTTAATACTGCGCTGCAAATGTCTGGTGAAGCGCTGGATAACCACTTTCTTGGCGGCGAAGTGGACAAGATGAAAGCGGCGATAGAGTCGGGGATTAACCTCAGTTCCGTCACGGCAGACAGCCAACTGTTTACACCACTGGTTCACCAGATGATTCAGGTGGGCGAGGAAACCGGCCAGATTGATAACCTGCTGCTGGAAGCGAGCGACTTTTACGATCGCGAAGTGGATTACGACCTGAAAACCCTATCGGCCCGCATGGAGCCTATTCTTCTGCTGATTGTGGCTGGCATGGTGTTGATCCTTGCATTGGGTATTTTCCTGCCGATGTGGAACATGCTCGACCTGATCCGCGGCGGCTAAATGCGCTGGATTTTTAGGTTCAGGGAAAGCAGTGCTGCCCAGTGGGCTTTACTTACCGCGATTACCGGTATTGTCGTGATGGCAGCGATTCCGGCTTTTGAGCGTGTGATGCAGTTTGCGGATGAAGTGGAGTTTCGTTATCTCGCCAATGCGTTTGAAGGTTCGGCCAAGAATGTGCATTTGCGAGCTGCTTTAAAAAACGAGAGTAAACAAAAAGATATCGTTACTGTTGAAGATGTCAGTTTCCGATTGAACCCAACAGGTAACCATCAACAAGGTTTTCCTTTTGCGCTGGGAAATGGCGCAAAAACACTGACAGCAATACGCGCCGAAGATTGCGGTGCATTGTTGGAGCAATTTACTGACCAGCTTTACTGGCTGGATGACAGATTACAGGCTGCGGCAGAACCAATCTCGCAGCCAAAGATTCGCGCAATAGTGGTGAAGGACAAAGGTAACAACGCCCAACCTTATTGCCGATTTGAGAGGCCGGCGCGCGCCGGTATTTGGAGTGATGACCCGTCAAATTCGGCGCGTCATGTTTTTGCTTACTACCCGGCATCGGGCCGCGTAGAAGTATTGAGAGAAACTGGAGAAGTAAAATGAAACGTCAAGGCGGTTTTACGCTGATTGAAATGATCGTTGTGATCGTAATTCTGGGTATTCTGGCGGTTACTGCTGCGCCTAAGTTTTTGAACTTTCAGGATGATGCTAAGGCAGCTGCGCTTCAAGGTCTCAAAGGCGCTGTAGACGGTGCATCTGGGATTGTAGTAGGAAAGGCAGCACTGAAAGGCGTGACAGACGGTTCGGTTGATGGAATTACAGTGGCTAACTCATATCCAGAAGCTTCGGCAGCAGGTATTGTTAAAGCCGTTGTTGGCCTGGAGAGTGGTGATTGGACTCAACTAGATGATGATACCGACAAAACGTCAATCAAGTTTGGTCTAAAAGGCGCAACTGATGCGACTAAATGTTTTGTTCAGTATACCGGTGCAACAAAAGATGCCGATTCTGGCGAAGTTACAGCTGCATCTACAACTATTAATACCTCTTGCAGCTAAGAAAACTAAAGCGAGTGAAAGTTCGCGGCTTCACCTTAATCGAGCTCATCACCGTTTTGGTCATACTCGGCATTATTAGTATATTTGCTGTACCGCGCTTGTCGGGAACTGAAGCTTTTTCAGTCATCAGTGCGCGGGATATGGGCTTGTCTGTCGCCAGACAAGTCCAGCTCAGGGCGATGCAGCAGGAGAGCCCTTCTTCTGCTTGCAATGCCCTGTACGTTGCTGCCTCCCGAATGGGGGGCAGTAGCAACTCTGCCTGTGGTTTTGGTGACAACCGCAGTGATGTGGTGGATTTAAGCGACTCTCAGGTTCGCATTTCACCCGCTCAAACGATTTATTTTGATTTGCTGGGGCGCCCGGTAAATTCAGTAGGCAATCGTCTTTGTACCTCTTCTGCGTGTGTATTTACTCTCTCACAAGGGACGAGTTCAGCCAAAATTTGCTTAAACAGCGAGGGCTATTTCCGTGCCTGCAGCTGAAAAAACCTATCGAATTCCAAACCATCAGTGTGGCTATACGCTGGTGGAGTTAGTGATTGGCATCGTTGTGTTTGGTGTTGCCATGGTGCTGCTTAGTACCACCCTTTTCCCTATGTTCGCCAAATCTGCCAATCCGCATCATGAAGCCCGCGCAGCTGCGTTAGGACAAGCAGTGATGAACGAGATTCTGGCACGTCAGTTTGATAAAGAATCCGACCCCAACGGCAGCCGCTGGCGCTGTGATGAAGACGCTGATGCGGTTTTAGCGCAGGGTATTGTTGCGCCGAATCCAATCCAAACCTGTTCTTCTCCACTTTCAGCAGGAACGGGTTTTGTCGCTGTCGAAGACTATATCGGGTGCTGGGGAGGAAGCTCTGCCTGTACTCGAACCCATAGAGGTGATTTGAGTGCTCTGGTTGGAGGCTCTGCGTCGGATTACAAAGAGTTCACTGTCGATATCAATGTCGAGTACGACAGCAGTACTTTTGCTGACAGCACCAACAATGCCAGACTCTATAAACGCATCGACCTGTATGTTGATACCGGCAGTTTTGGCCGATACGACTTCACGGCCTATCGGAGTAACTTCTGATGGCTTTGTTTACCCGCCAACCCCGCGGATTTACGCTGGTCGAGCTAATCGTCACTTTGACGATTCTGGCGATTGTTTCCGTTGGTATTTTTGGCTTTGTCGAATCCAGCGCTTCAGGCTATGTGGAATCACGAAACCGTGAAGCCTTGCAATCTGAAGCCCGTTTTGCGGTTGAGCGCGTAGGTAGAGAGCTACGACATGCGGTGCCAAACAGCCTTGCTGTTTATGCTGGTGGTGAATGTATGGTTTTTACACCGATTCGCTATTCCGGCACCTACCATCAGTTGGTGGAGGGAGAAAATACGCTAAGCGTTGCGCTGTCTACCAAAGATTCCAATTGGCAGAACAAGGTAAATGATGGGAATCATCGGATTGTATTCTTGCCTTCATCGCCAGCCGACCTTACTGGAGATAACAGCTACCAGATCACGGGCGTTTCTGGCAATACAATAACTACATCAAAAATTGCAGCTAACCCTTGGCCTGCCGAGTCACCCTCCCGTCGATTTTATATCTACGAAAACTCGGTCAATTTCTGTTTTGAAAACGGTGAGCTTCGACGTCGTATCAATAATGGCACTCAGAACAGTAAAACTTTGGCAATGAACATTGCTGCCGGCAGCGGATTTAATTTGGGCACCACATCTTTAGCAAGCGGTAACCTGATCGATATCACCTACAAGTTCAGCCAATCCGGCGAATCTTCGGTTTATAACCAACAAGTGCAGGTTCTCAATGCACCTTAAATTTTCTTATCCCAAACACCAAAAAGGCAGCATGTTAATCATCGCGGTATTTGCGATGACAGCCTTGGCGGCTCTCGGTGCCGCGCTGATGCAAATCACCTCCTCACAAAGCGATACCACTACCCGTGAAGTGTTGGGCACCCGTGCCTGGCTTGCGGCAAACAGTGGCACTGAAATGGCGATGGCGAGGCTATTTCCGCTAGCTAAAGATGCCAACAATCTACCTGTAGCAACATGCAGTGAAACACCTGTTGTGACGAGTTTTAGTGCCGCAGGTCTTCGCGGCTGTTCGGTTTCAGTGACCTGCGAAGCCATTGATACAGGGGAGTTTGTGCAATACCACGTTGAGAGCAAGGGGCAATGCGGTAGCGATGCGCATCAGGTTGTTAGGATTCAGGAAAGCTGGGCAAGGGGAATTGAATGAACAAAGCAATTGTCTCTAATTGGTGTCTTTTTATCTCTCTTTGCTTAGTGTCCTTGCCAGCTCTCGCGAGCAATTTTAAAGAAAATATATGTGATATTTTTCCTGGTCCGGCCCAAACAAATCATGTTGATGAATTTACAGGTCGTTTGAATGGCACTCTCTGGATTAATGCAAGTGGACAAATTTCCGGCACAAAGGATTTTAAAGTAGGTTTTTATGAAATAAATGAGCATGACGGAACTCAGATTGGACCCGACACATGTTCGTATTTGGGCGAAACTGGACCTTGCGAGATAGATACCAGCCTGATTGTTTCTCCGCCTGTACTGCCTGAATTTCAGGATGTTGAAGAAAATTTAGATGTTTATGCCTGGAACTTCGATGAAGTAACAGATAATGGGTATCTCAAGAAAATGAAATACCGTGATGTAACATTAAATGGTGTTGAGGTTAAGTTTAGGAGTGGAGAATATTGGTTTAACAGCCTAACGACAACTGCGGGGAACGGGCCCGATGACCAACCAGTCCCGTCAGAAATTATAATTGAAGCTGAAGCGCCAGTTGTTATTCACATTAGGGATCTTGCGTTAAATGGCGGGGCTAAGTTTAATAATTTAGGCTCTCCAGACAACTTATCTATTGTTGGCCATGATCCAAACAGTACATTTTATTTCCAGTCAAACGCTGAGTTTAAAGCTCTTGTTTATAACCAAGGTAACGTCACACTCTCTGGACAAAGTACGAGACTAATCGGTGGCGTCACTGCGAATCATTTACGTGTTGAGGGTGGTAATGCTGTTATAGGTGAAAGCCGATGTTTTTCTCCAACTGAGTATAAATTGGAAATATCACCAAAAACCGCCACCGCCAGTGGCTGTAACCGCATTCCTCTGACTTTCTCTATCTTAGATTCAAACAATGTTCTTCAAGATGATGTAAATGGTCTGCTAGATGTATCTGTCACATCACCTAACCAACACGCTTGTTGGGCTACAGATGGTATGCCTAATGCCGATTGTACTAACAAGTGGATGAACAATGTTCCGGTGGTAAATGGTGTCGCTCATCTTTGGCTTGGCGGAAGCGGTGGCGATGTTTCAGTTAAAGGGACTTTCAAAAACAGCGAGCAGGTAGAAGGAACTTTAGAGGATACAGCTGGCCCTTTTCATTTTGAAAAAATAGGTCTTCGCTTAAATGCGGGGAGTCCATTAAAGCTTGTGGCTGGAAAAGAAGAAAATGTACTTATTGAAGTTGTAAAAAGCGCAGGCAATGGACAAAGCTGCAGTGTTAAACATATCAATGGCACCTTTGACCTTGAAGCATCGACAAAATATGACACGCCTTCAACTGGCACCAAGCGAGCTTATGTAAATGGTATTTCTGCGAATGGAAGCAATCCTAATGCGATAACTTTTACCGAAGGAAAAGCAGACCTAGATGTTCGGTATAATGATGCTGGTGAAATCACCATTCCTATCAATATCCCTATTTTTGCCAATATCAAAGAAGATGATAAAGGCGGATTAGCGATTGAGGCTTCAGATGGGCCTGAAGGCAAAGATTATGTTTCTGAGCTAACCGGAGACATAATCGTTCACTCCCGCCCATATACTTTTGCATTCTGTGGTATGCCGGGTAATCCCGATAACGCTTTCAAAATGGCTGGAGAGAGTTTTGGTCTGGCGTTAACGCCAGTGATTTGGTCTGGTGGAAACGATCTGACTGGAACGGATTTGACTAACGGTACTGAGGCTCCA
Organism: Grimontia sp. SpTr1; assembly: GCF_947387585.1. Lineage (NCBI taxonomy): Bacteria > Pseudomonadati > Pseudomonadota > Gammaproteobacteria > Vibrionales > Vibrionaceae > Grimontia > Grimontia sp. SpTr1. The sequence goes on along the minus strand of NZ_CANDOD010000012.1, from coordinate 131,658 downwards.
CTTGCATCTTCATTTTGCCAAAGAGAAGCTACGCCTAACTTCTGGAAAATGGGTGCTCCGGAAGCGTTTGTCACGTTGGATGAAACGGCCATTATAAAAAAACCTACAGGTGGCAAAGACGCTCAAATTAATGGGATTGAGCCCAAAGCACATACTCAAGTGAATGCGAACTACCGATACCGGTTCAATGGCCTTTCAATCAGCGATGTTGGTTCATTCGGCATTCGCTCAAAGCTAACAAACCCGTACCTTGGAATGATTGTGAATCCGGGAGAATTGGAAGTTGGACGCTTCTACCCTGCTTATTTCTCTCTGTCAGGAAGCATCACACCCGCTATCAGCGATCACCAGGACAGCGGCGGCGAAGGCTTTACTTATATGAACCAGCCTTTCGAAGGGCAATACACAGTTTTGGCAATGAACGCTAAGCATCAGGCAGTGAAGAATTACCATTTGTTTGATGATGCTGATAAAGCCCAGTTTGTGGATTGGGCGATGACACCGTCATCTGTTGTGACAGGTTATGAAAGCCTCACATCGCGTTGGCAGCACCCTAGCAGTCGTTTGACAGGACGCTGGATAGGAGATGGTGAGACCGCCAGTCGATTTAGCTTCAGCGGCAATATGATGGTTGATAAGGGCAGTTCGCCTGATGGGCCATATCCCGAGTTGAAATTTGTTGCGGGTGTAGATCCGAGTCAGCCAGATAGGGATGGTACGGATTTCAGATTCTGTAATGAAAGTACTACAACCCAGTGCGTCGAGAAGTTACCAAACCCTGATGGGGAAGGTGAATATGGCGCCGAGTTCGCCCAAGGCGAATTTATGTTTGGCCGGATGCGAATGGAAGGATTTACTGAAACCCAAGATCTTTCGCGTGAACAAACCATGCCAGTTGTAGTCGAAGTGTTTAATGGTCAGCGCTTTGTCACCAACACCCGGGATAACGCATCACAGATCTCCACCACAATCGGAGAGAAAGAGGTGTTGTTCAGCTCAAATCCCGATGTGAATCAGCAAGCTCAGATTTCACTGAAAGATGATGCAGGCAATACCATCAACACGAAAACTGTCGAAAATGGCCGCTCCGAGTTTGTTGTGAAGGCTCCGGCTCAAAATGGCAATTTAAACCGGGAGCAGTTCCGTTACTGGCAGAGGCTTGATAGGGCGATCGGCAGCGCTGCACCACAAACCTGGTTGCAACATAATTGGCAGGGTACGCAATTTGATGATGATCCCAGCGCAATAGGAACTTTTGGGTTTTACCGGGGAAGTGATCGAGTCATCTATAAAGGTGAAAAAAACATCACATTGACAGGGGAATGAAAAAAAAGACAGATCTCATTCAGGTTTGTAGATCATCACCTTGCCGCGCCCCGTCAGCGTTGGTACATTTAGCGGAATTTGAAGAATTTTAACGCTTGCAGGATTAACCGAAGATTATGTTTAAGAAACTTCGTGGCATGTTCTCTAACGATCTGTCTATCGATCTGGGAACAGCTAACACTCTCATCTATGTAAAAGGGCAAGGGATCGTTCTGGATGAACCTTCTGTTGTCGCAATTCGTCAAGATCGTGCAGGCTCACCAAAAAGCGTCGCGGCAGTCGGTCATGAAGCAAAACAAATGCTGGGCCGTACGCCAGGAAACATCGCAGCCATTCGTCCAATGAAAGACGGCGTTATCGCTGACTTCTACGTGACCGAGAAAATGCTGCAGCACTTCATCAAAACCGTTCATGACCACAGTTTTATGCGCCCTAGTCCGCGCGTGCTGGTGGCAGTTCCTTGTGGTTCTACTCAAGTTGAGCGTCGTGCAATTCGTGAATCTGCACTGGGTGCAGGTGCGCGTGAGGTGTATTTGATTGACGAGCCAATGGCGGCAGCAATCGGTGCAGGTCTGCCAGTGTCTGAAGCGACCGGTTCTATGGTGGTCGATATCGGTGGTGGTACGACGGAAGTTGCCGTTATCTCTCTGAACGGTGTGGTTTACTCATCTTCTGTACGTATCGGTGGTGACCGTTTCGACGAGTCCATCATCAACTATGTGCGTCGTAACTACGGCAGCCTGATTGGTGAAGCAACGGCTGAGCGCATCAAGCACGAAATCGGTTCTGCGTACCCAGGTGATGAAGTACGTGAAATCGAAGTACGCGGCCGCAACCTCGCAGAAGGTGTGCCACGTAGCTTTACGCTGAATTCCAACGAGATTCTGGAAGCGTTGCAAGAGCCGCTGACAGGTATCGTGTCTGCTGTGATGGTTGCACTGGAACAGTGTCCGCCAGAGCTGGCATCTGACATCTCTGAGCGCGGTATGGTACTGACTGGTGGTGGTGCGTTGCTTCGCGACCTTGACCGTCTGCTGACTGAAGAAACCGGCATTCCGGTTGTTGTTGCTGAAGAGCCGCTGACCTGTGTTGCACGTGGTGGTGGTAAAGCGCTGGAAATGATCGACATGCACGGTGGCGATCTGTTCAGCGAAGATTGATCTTCTTCCATCAACAAACAGGTTGTAACTGAATGAAACCAATTTTTGGCCGTGGGCCATCGCTACAATTACGCCTGTTCTTCGCTCTTTTAATATCAGCCAGCCTTATGCTGGCTGATAGTCGTTTGGGTGCCTTCACCAATTTCCGTTATTTGCTGAACTCGCTGGTCGCGCCATTGCAATATGCGTCGAACGTGCCGCGTGATCTGCTCGATAACGTCTTCCGTCAGTTCACTTCGCACCAACAACTGTTGATTGACAATACCAAGCTCAAAGAAGAAGTGCTTCTGCTGCGAAGCGGGCAGTTGATTCTGGATCAGTTAGAGCAAGAAAATCAGCGTCTGCGCGAGCTACTGGGTTCACCGTTTGTGCGTGATGAGCGCAAAATGGTGGCAGAAGTGATGGCGGTAGACTCTGACCCTTACAAACATCAGGTGATGATTGATAAAGGGCGCACAAACGGTGTGTACGAAGGCCAGCCAGTGATTAACGAGCGAGGCATCGTAGGGCAAGTTTCTTACGTAGGCGCACACAATAGCCGCGTATTGCTTATCACTGACCCAACCCATGCGATTCCGGTACAGGTGGTGCGCAACGATATTCGTGTTATCGCTTCAGGTCGCGGTGATAACGATAATATCCAGTTGGAAAACATTCCAAGTAGCACGGACATTGAACCGGGCGACATGCTGGTCACGTCTGGCTTGGGTGGTGTATTCCCTGAAGGCTATCCGGTGGCGAGAGTTACGTCGTTCTCTTTTGACAACAAACGCCCATTTGCGCAGGTAGATGCCAAGCCAGAGGTGCAGTTTGACCGTTTGAGATATTTGCTGCTGGTGTGGCCAACTGACGTTGAGAAACAAGAAGTGCTTGAAGAGGAAGGGCAAACACCTGCAAGTGAAGATGCCCAACCATCAACGGCTGAAGAACAAACCGAAGAGGTAAGCAATGGCTAATTCAAGCATGCGTGGCCGTGCGCTTATCTGGCTATCGTTTATTATCGCATTGATTCTTCAGGCTGCGCCGTGGCCTGGTGAGCTTGCGCCATTCCGCCCGTCTTGGGTGTTGCTGGTGGCGTTCTACTGGGTACTGGCGTTGCCGCACCGCGTGAATGTCGGTACGGCGCTGGTAGTCGGCTTGCTCTGGGATTTGATGTTGGGCTCTACACTCGGTGTGCGTGGCTTGATGATGTCAGTGCTGGTTTATATCGTCGCACTGAACTTCCAGATGCTGCGGAATATGTCACTCTGGCAACAGGCAGCACTCTTGTCTTTGCTGACGTTGGCAGGAAAAGTGCTGGAGTTTTGGGCGGAGTACTTGGTGTCCAATGTCCAGTTCGATCCGGCGCAGCTATGGGCGGGTCTGCTTAACTTCTTATTATGGCCTTGGCTGTTTTTGCTGCTACGACGGGTACGCCGTCAGTTTTCGATTAAGTAATCTGGAGAAACCATGGCAGATCTTCAACTTTATCTCGCGTCTGCCTCACCTCGAAGAAAGGCGCTGCTGGAACAACTCTCTGTCCAGTTTGAGATTTTACGTGTTGACGTTGAAGAACAGCGCCAGCCTCATGAACAAGCGGCGGACTATGTCCGCCGTTTATCCCTCGATAAGGCAAAAGCCGGCGTCAATGTCGCACCTGTTGACCTGCCAGTGCTGGGCTCAGACACCATCGTTGTCTGTGACGGCAAGGTATTGGAAAAGCCCGCAGATCTTGATGCGTCGCGCGCCATGCTGCGCCAGTTGTCTGATCGCCAACATCAGGTGATGACGGCTGTGACGCTGGCAGATCGGAACCATTCCCTGACCACTCTGGTCACAACTAATGTATGGTTTAAACCTCTGAGTGACGAAGAAATCGAAACCTACTGGCATAGCGGCGAACCTTGCGACAAAGCAGGAAGCTATGCGATTCAGGGGCTTGGCGGCCGGTTCGTAACCCGAATTGACGGCAGTTATCATGCTGTGGTCGGTCTGCCACTTTACGAAACAGATACTCTGTTAAAAGAATTCCAAAAATTAAGCGGTAAAAACCTATGAACGCAGAGTTATTGATTAACGTGACGCCTTCAGAAACCCGTGTCGCCATGATTGAGGCGGGTAATCTGCAGGAAGTGCATATTGAGCGCGAAGCGAAGCGCGGCATTGTTGGCAACATCTACAAAGGCAAAGTGAGCCGCGTACTGCCAGGTATGCAGGCGGCTTTCGTCGATATCGGTCTTGATAAAGCAGCGTTCCTGCACGCCTCTGACATTGTTCCTCACACTGAATGTGTGGCTGAAAACGAAAAGCAGCAATTTCAGGTGCGAGATATATCTGAGCTGGTTCGCCAGGGGCAGGATATTGTGGTGCAGGTGGTAAAAGACCCACTGGGTACCAAAGGCGCGCGTCTGACCACAGACATCACCTTACCTTCCCGCTACTTGGTGTTTATGCCGGGAGCGGCGCATGTGGGCGTGTCTCAGCGTATTGAAAGTGAAGAAGAGCGTGAGCGCCTGAAAAATATCGTGTCTGACTACTGTGATGACCTCGGCGGCTTTATTATCCGCACCGCGGCAGAAGGCGCGTCTGATCAGGAAATGGCTCAGGATGCGGCTTTTCTAAAACGTCTTTGGAACAAGGTACTGGAGCGTCGTGCCAAGCGCCCTTCCAAGTCGATGCTTTATGGTGAGTTGGGTTTGGCCCAGCGTATTTTACGTGATTTCGTTGGTACTGAGCTCAACATTATCCGTGTCGATTCCCGTACGGCAATGGAAGCGCTTCGGGAGTTTACTGAAGAGTTTGTGCCAGAACTGTCTGACAAGCTTGAGCTCTACACCGGCGAGCAGCCCATCTTCGATATGTATGACACCGAGAATGAAATTCAGCGCTCGCTTGACCGTAAAGTGGAGCTGAAATCTGGTGGCTACCTGATTATCGACCAAACCGAAGCCATGACCACGGTGGATATCAACACCGGCGCGTTTGTGGGTCGACGTAACCTCGAAGAGACCATCTTCAACACCAACACCGAAGCGACCCGTGCCATTGCGCGCCAACTTCGTCTTCGTAACCTCGGCGGCATCATCATCATCGACTTTATCGATATGAGCTCGGAAGAACACCGTCAGCGCGTATTGCAATCACTCGAGCAAGCGTTGTCGAAAGATCGTGTGAAGACCAACATCAATGGCTTCACTCAGCTCGGTTTGGTGGAGATGACCCGTAAGCGCACCCGTGAAAGCATTGAGCACGTCCTTTGTGGCCAATGTCCAACCTGTGAAGGTCGTGGTTCAGTGAAGACGGTGGAAACAGTTTGCTACGAAATCCTGCGTGAAATAACCCGGGTGAACCGCGCCTATGATGCCGATAAGTTTGTGGTGTATGCGTCACCGTCTGTGGGTGAAGCGTTGGAAGGTGAAGAATCTCACGCAGTGGCGGAGCTTGAAGTCTTCATCGGTAAACAAGTAAAAGTGCATGTAGAGCCGCTGTATACCCAAGAGCAGTTTGATGTAGTGATGATGTAAGCGAGACCGTTCTTTTCATGGCGAAATTTGCTCAACGCTTAGCAGTGACGGTGAAATGGCTCCTCGTTGTTTTACTGGTGTGTGCAGCGGTATTTACCGCGGCCATGCGTGTTGTATTGCCCAACTTGGATTCGGCCAAAGCACCGATACAACGTTGGGCAAGTGAAGCTTCCGACTTTACTGTCGACTTTTCTACCTTCAAAGGGCACTGGCGTTATCTGGCGCCTTCTTTGTCTTTACACGATCTGACACTTTCTACCGAAACGTCCCATCTGGAAATTCTGACGGCTGAAAGCATCGACATGCAGTTCGATCTTTGGGCGACATTACAGCGCCGGGAGCCGACGTTCTCTAACGTGACGATCACCGGGCTTAACGTCGATCTCACTCAACTTCCAGAGCGTGACAACAAAAGTAATGAGAGTCTGAAATCTCAGCTGGAGCGTCTGTTTCTGGTCGGGCTGGGTCAGTTTGCTATTCACGACGCCAAATTGACCCTGCTGTCGCCGTCTGAAGAGCGCAAAACCATTGATATTAACTCCCTGCTTTGGGACAACCGCACAGGGACTCACCATGTTCAAGGTGTGGTGAGTGTTCAGGGGACATCACTCAATAAGCTTGATGTTCAAGGGGTGTTTACTGAAAACAATGGGCTGGGCTCACTCGATGGTGAGTTTTACGTTAAGGCGGATGATGTCTCGCTGAAAAGCTGGATCAGCAAATTCGTTAACCCAGACGTATCGCTGGCGATGGCAAAAGTCGGCGGTGAAGCCTGGCTGACAGTAGAAAAAGGCGAAGCCCGTTCTGCACTTATCAGTGTGAATAACAGTGATATCGCGTGGTTCCCGAATGCTCCAGCACTACAAAGCCAGGGCAGCAGTACGCAATCGGTCAATATTCAGCGCGGACAGCTTCTGGTCGAGCAATCCGGCGATGGTTGGCATATCGCCACTGATAACTTCGCGATTAAAACCGATGGCAAACTCTGGCCAGAGCCGAACCTGCGAGCAGATATCAACGATGATGCTTGGCGGGTCAACCTTGGCTACTTTGACATGCAGTTGTTGCTCCCCCTTCGAGAGCTGGTCGCGCTGCCCAAAGGGGTGGAAAACGCCATCAATGAATTGGCGCCGAAAGGCATGGCGCAGGATATTCGTATTGAGCAACAAAAAGGCGGTGAGGTTCACTACTCTGCAGTCCTAAAAAACGTTGGCTTCAAGCATTGGACCTACTTGCCGGAAGTGCACAAACTGGATTTGACCGTGGCAGGTGTGGGTCAAAACGGCAAGGTCACGCTGGCAATGACTGACGACATCCTGCCGTATGGCGACTTCTTTCAGGCACCGCTCAACATTGAACAGGGTAATGTGGTTGGCTACTGGCAGATGCATGAAGATAGCGTGACTATCTGGTCTGACAGCGTGGCTGTGCGCTCGCCTCATCTGGATGTAGTGGGCGAGTTCCGTCTGGATATCCCGTTTGATGACCGCAGTTCCTGGCTAGCTTTCTATGCCGAAGCCAGCTTGAACAATGCTGGCCAGACATGGCGGTATTTACCCGCTTTGGCACTTGATGAAGAGCTTACCGACTATCTTTCTGCGGCGATTCGTGGAGGGCAGGCTGATCACGCCAAGCTGGTGTGGTATGGCGACTTTGAAACCTTCCCGTACCTCGAACATCAAGGCATTTTTCAGGCTTATGTGCCGCTCAAAAATGGGCAGTTCAGCTTTGATACCCAGTGGCCGACGCTGACAGATTTGGAACTGGATCTGCTGTTCCAAAACGATGCTCTGTATCTTGATGCGTCCAACGTCGGACTGATGGGGGCCCGCGGTTACGGTTTGAAAGGGGAAATCCCCTCTTTCAGCGAAGACAACAGTGTGCTCTTGATTGACGCCAATATCGCCTCAAGTGGGACTGATCTGCGTGACTATATGCTGGCAACACCGCTTGTCGATTCTGTCGGTGCTGCACTGACCCATGTCCAGGTCGAGGGAAAGGTGAATGGCAAAATTGCACTGAACATCCCGCTCAATGGTGATGATGTGCTTGCCAAAGGAAAGGCGTCGCTGAAAAACAGCACCGTCTCCATCGTTAGCCCTGAAATGACCTTTGAGAAAGTCAGCGGCACCATCGAATTTGATAATGATGTGGTGTGGGCGAAAAAGCTCAAAGCCAACTTGTTGAAGCAGCCTATCAATATCGGGTTTAAAGGTGAAACCGAGTCCGATAACTATCTGGTAAACATTGATATTGATGGTAACTGGGAAGCAGACAAGCTGAAGGCCGCGTTGGATCAGCCAGATATGTCCTTTATTGAAGGGAAATCTGCTTGGGATCTGAATGTTGGTATTGCACTGAAAGATGTCGGCTTTACCTATGACGTGAAGTTGGATGCCGATCTGACGACCTTAGATTTCAACTTGCCGTCTCCACTGGATAAGCCTTCTTTCATCAAAGGCCAGGGGAGCATGAAAGCCTCTGGCGATGCACAAAGTCTGGTTGGACAGGTAGAGCTGCCAAACGTGAAATACCAGGCCAATATTGATATCAGCGGCGAGCTGCCCGTTGTGACCAAAAGCCGCACTGTGATTGGTGATGGGGAACTTTCTCTGCAGCCACTGACGGGGAATGCGGTCAGTATTGATGTGCCTGTTCTGGATCTCCATGCATGGAAAGATGTGGTGGCAAAAGCCGAAGCGGCGCATCGTGAATCGAAGGGCTCGTTCCCTGTTGTTTTGCCCAATCCTTCACGACTTAACGTCAAAGCCGAACAGGTGAAGGCGGGAGAGTTGGTGTTCAATAACTTCTCGATGGCGGCACGTAAGAAAAGCGATGGCTTTCATGTTTTGGTAGGCAGTGAAGAGTTGGCGGGTGACGCATGGTGGGATGAAGATAAATTTCTCACTGTCTCTATCGAGCACTTATTCCTCAATATCGACCTAGATAAAGAGCAACCGGAAGAAGAGCGTGAACGCAAAGGTACCCGGTTAGCCAATGATGTCGACCGTGCTCTGATGCATTATATCCCTTCAACCGATTTGACAGTGAAAGAGCTTTGGCTGCAGGGATATCGTGTCGGCAAAGTTGAAACCCAGCTGCTTAAGCGCGGTCAAACCATCACCATGCCGAAGTTTTCCATCGACAGCGGTGGTACCCGTATTCGTGCCAATGGTGATTGGTCCATCTCAGAAAAAGGGTTTAACCATTCTGAATTGAGTTTCGATGTATCCGCGAAAAACAGTAGCGATCTGATGGGACGCTTTGCCGTGACTGGCGGTATTCAGGACGCGACAGTGAAAACCTCTGGCGAACTCAGCTTTGACGGTGCGCCATGGTCGGTGAATGTTGAGACTCTGGACGGCATGCTCGAAACCAAAATCGAGGATGGTTACATCAGCGGTGTGGGTGGCGCAGGCCGATTGCTTGGTCTGTTCAGCCTGGATTCCATCTTGCGGAAAATGCAGCTCGACTTTACCGGTGTGTTTGAGGACGGTCTTGCTTTTGATGAGATCAGCGGCAGTGCCTCAATCACTAACGGGGTGATTGTCACGGATAATATCCAGATGAATGCGCTCGCAGGTGATATGTTTATTAGAGGGATAGCAAATCTTGCGAAAAATCAGGTTAATGCGGACGTCAGATTCGTGCCTGATTTGACCTCCGGGATTCCGGTTTTAACCGCATTTGCTGTCACCCCTCAAACCGCACTCTATGTATTGGCTGTCACCACAGTGCTTTCGCCGGTCGTAGACGCGTTCACACAGGTTCGATATCAGGTAACCGGGGCCATTGATGATCCCGTCGTCAGGGAAGTTTCGCGCAGTACAGGCGAAGTGACGTTACCTGAGCAGGCCACCAAGCGCTTGCGGGAACAGCAGAAGGAGCAATGAGTAATGACCAAATTTGGCGTCGTACAAATGAATTCAGGGATGGATCCCGAAGTAAACCTCGAAGTACTGGAAGGCCAGCTGAAGCATTTGAAAGCGCAAGGGGCGCGATTGGTGCTGACACCGGAAAACTGTCTGGTGTTTGGCACCAAAGAAGACTATGACAAGCACGCTGAAGTGCTGGGTCATGGCCCTTTGCAAAAGAAGCTTTCCCAGTTGGCGTTTGAACTCGGTATCTGGCTGGTCATGGGGTCGTTCCCCATTCGTAATAACGATGGCACCTTGAGTACCACTTGTCTGGTGTACGATGCCGCCGGTAACCTTCGTGCTTCTTATGAGAAGCTGCACATGTTCGATGTCGACATTGCCGACAATCACCGCAGTTACCGTGAGTCTGATACTTTCAAGTCCGGCGACAACTTGGTATTGGTCGACACTCCGTTTGGCACGCTTGGGCTTTCTATCTGCTACGACGTGCGTTTCCCGCAGCTTTATTCAGCGCTTCGCCAGCGCGGTGCAGACATTATTATCGTCCCTGCCGCATTTACGAAAGTCACGGGTGCGGCGCATTGGGAAGTGTTGCTGAGAGCCCGCGCGATTGAAACCCAATGCTGGGTGTTAGCCGCAGCGCAATGTGGCAGTCACCAAGGCGGGCGTGAAACTTACGGCCATTCGATGATTGTTGACCCTTGGGGGCAGGTGGTCACTACCCTTAATGAGCAGATTGGCACGGCATGGGCTGATGTCGATTTGGCGTCTAACAGTGCAATCCGGAGCAAAATGCCTGTCATGCAGCATGCCCGGTTGCAATGCGCGATGAAATAGCGCAGTCTCGAACCCATATCTCTCCCGCAATACACCTTATTGCGGGACATTCCTTTTTTAGCGCTAAAGAGCAGTTTATTCATGAGCCTGGAACACGTGGAAGAAACCATGCTGCACCTTTCTGGTGTCAGTAAAAGTCAATTAAGCCAAACGCTTGAGCATTTGGCGGCAAGAAACATCGACTATGGTGATGTTTACTTCCAGTCGTGCTGGCACGAATCGCTGGTGCTTGAAGATTCGATCATCAAAGACGGCTCATTCAACATTGATCGTGGTGTTGGCGTCCGAGCTATCACCGGCGAGAAAACCGGTTTTGCTTATTCAGACCAGATCAATGCCGATGCTTTGATGCAAAGCGCGACCGCGGCACGCGGAATCGCAGACAAAGGCGGAAAGCTAAAAGTGTCTGCGTTTGCTTCACGTCAATACCCAATGATTTATCAGGCGATTGACCCGCTGAAGAGCATGTCCAAAGAGGAAAAAATCGCACTGCTGAAAGAAGTCGATGCTTATGTCCGAGCCAAAGAACCTTTGGTGCAGGAAGTATCAGTCAGCATTGTGGGCGTGTATGAGCAGGTATTGATTGCAGCAACAGACGGTACTTACGCAGCTGATATCCGACCGCTGGTCCGTTTTTCTGTCAGCGTACTGGTGGAAAAAGACGGCCGCCGTGAGCGCGGATCTGCCGGTGGTGGTGGCCGCTTTGCCTATACCTACTTCACCTCAGAAGAAGACGGTAAAACCGTTGCGATGAATTATGCCGATGAAGCAGTTAGACAGGCGCTGGTGAATCTTCATGCCAAAGGTGCACCTGCAGGTACCATGCCTGTGGTACTGGGCGCAGGTTGGCCAGGGGTCTTGCTACACGAAGCGGTAGGCCATGGCCTTGAAGGTGATTTCAACCGTAAAGAGTCGTCAGTGTTTACCGGCCAGATTGGTGAACAGGTGACTTCCCCACTTTGTACCATCGTCGATGACGGCACCTTGCAAGATCGCCGTGGCTCGCTGAACATTGACGATGAAGGTGTGCCGGGACAGTACAACGTGCTGATTGAAAACGGCATCCTGAAAGGTTACATGCAGGATAAGCATAACGCTCATCTGATGGGTGTGGCGCCAACGGGTAACGGCCGTCGTGAGTCGTACGCACATTTGCCAATGCCACGTATGACCAATACTTACATGCTGGCAGGTGAAAGCACGCCGGAAGACATCATCAGTAGCGTGGAATATGGCCTTTATGCCCCTAACTTTGGCGGCGGTCAGGTGGATATCACCTCTGGCAAATTCGTGTTCTCTACCAGTGAAGCCTACCTCATCGAAAACGGTAAAGTGACGACGCCAGTGAAAGGCGCGACGCTCATTGGCAGTGGTATTGAAGCCATGCAGCAGGTGTCTATGGTCGGTAACGACCTGAAGCTGGACCGTGGTGTTGGCGTATGTGGTAAAGCAGGTCAAAGTGTGGCGGTTGGTGTGGGTCAGCCAACTCTTAAGCTGGATGCGATGACGGTCGGTGGCACAGAGTAATTGCTGCCTCTGAAATACAAAAAAGCCGGGTAACCCCGGCTTTTTTAGTCTTCAGACTCTGCTTTCAGCGTTTTCAGCATCTGGAAGATTTCGCGGTAAGCTTTTGGCGGCTTGTTGCCTTCCTGCTCTTTCTTCGCCTGACGGGCTAGTTGACGCAGTTTTTGACGGTCAGCACTTGGGTACTGTGCAACTACATCGTTAATGGCAGCATCACCTTCTGCGACGACGCGATCACGAAGCTTTTCCATTTTGTGCAGCTCAATCGACTGTTGGCTGTGCTTATTGCGCAGCAAATCCAACGCTGCCTGAATAGGCTCAGGATCGCGGGCGCGCATCAGTTTGCCGATAAACTGCATTTGACGGCGCTTGGCTTCTTTATCAAAGCGTTGTGCGTCAGAAATGGCTGCACGCAAATCGTCGTCCAGCGGAAACTTTGCCAATACAGAAGGTTTTAAAGCAACCAGCTCTTCACCCAGCTTCTGCAGTTCTTCCATGTCACGTTTCATTTCGGTCTTGCTGACCCAAATGATCTCTTCTTCCTCTTCCCAAGGCTCACGTTTGTTCTTACGGCCCATAATTCTTCCCGAGGTTGTTTGACGGTTTCGATAACGGCGTATCTTATCAAGAATGTCGAATTTTGCTGGTGTTTTTTAAGCATTGCGGCCCTTTCGAGTGGTATGCTTATCAGCAACACTCATTAATTTAAGACCTTATGGACGTGAAACAACAGGTTGCTCAGCAACGTACTGAGCTGGAAGCGGCGGTTACCCGTGCGATGGAGTTGGCGGGCAAGAAAGCGGATGCGGCAGAGGTAGCAATCACCAAAACCACGGGCATCAGTGTATCGACCCGCATGTGCGAAGTGGAAAACGTCGAGTTCAACAGCGATGGTGCGCTGGGTATTACTGTTTATCGCGGCAACCGTAAGGGCAGTGCTTCTACCTCTGATTTATCTGAAAAGGCGATAGCTCAAACCGTTGAAGCGGCTTTGGATATCGCTAACTATACCTCAGAAGACCCTTTTTCAGGCCCTGGCCCGAAAGAGCTGATGGCGTTTGATTATCCGGATCTGGATCTGTTCCACCCGGACGAGCCAGAGCCGGATCACGCGGCAGAAAAAGCGATTGCTGCTGAGCGTGCTGCGCTGGATTACGACAAGCGTATCAAGTTCAGCGATGGTGCGAGCTATGACAGCCACTACGGTGTGCGCGTTTACGGCAACAGCCATGGCATGTTGGGTAGCTATGCCTCTAGCCGCCATAGCATCAGCTGCAGCGTGATTGCGGAAGACAGCAAAGGTATGGAACGCGATTACAGCTATACCGTTTCTCGTGATAAAGATGAGTTATGGGCACCGGAAAAAGTGGGTATCGAGGCGGCGAAACGTACTCTTTCCCGCATGGAACCGCGTCGTTTGGCGACTGGGCAGTTCCCGGTGATGTTTGCTGCGGATGTGGCAACTGGCCTGCTTGGCCATTTGGTGATGGGTATCAGCGGTTCGAATCTTTACCGTAAATCTTCCTTCCTGCTGGATAAGCTGGGTCATCAGATCCTGCCTGATTGGTTTGAGATCAACGAGCGACCACACATTTTGAAAGGTATGGCGAGTGCACCGTTTGACAGCGAAGGTCTGGTGACTCGCGATCTCGATATTATTAAAGGCGGTGAGCTGCAAACCTATCTGGCAACCAGCTATGCGGCCCGTAAGCTGAACATGCAGCCGACAGGTCATGCTGGTGGTATTCACAACTGGTTTGTGAAAAACACTGGCCAGTCATTTGAGCAAATGCTGAAAGAGCTGGGTACCGGCCTCATGGTGACTGAGTTGATGGGGCAGGGTGTGAATATCGTGACTGGCGATTACTCACGTGGTGCAGCGGGCTTCTGGGTCGAGAATGGTGAAATCCAATATCCGGTCAGTGAAATCACGATCGCAGGTAATCTGACGGATATGTACAAGCAGATTGTGGCAGTGGGTGCAGATACGGAGTTCCGCAGTCAAATCCAGACCGGCTCAATCCTGATTGAATCAATGAAAGTCGGCGGCGAGTAAGCGCATCGCTGAACATGCTGAGAGAAGAAAGCCACCTTAGTCCGGTGGCTTTTTTGTTGGTTAATAGCCAATGATATAGCGGGACTTCACTTTGCCTGTCAGGAGTTTGTTTAAGGCAATGGCAATCAACATGCTTAGGGTGATCACAGCAAAACATGTCACGAGATAGTACGGAATATTCGTTGATTTCGGATGATTCAGGAATGGCAGTCTTTTAATGGTGGTCAACACCCATGGGTGGATAAAGAAAATCGCAAAGCTGGTGTCGGATATCAGATCCGTTAATTTGGTTTTGAAAACGAAGGTTTCCAGTAAGAAATAAAGCCCAATAGATAAAAACATTTTCTGGATAAACATGATGTCGATACCAGCATACTCGAAAACACTTTTTGAGTAGCTCCCTTCGTGTCCCTGAGTATATTGGTAAAATGCCAATAAAACGGCAACGGTGAGAAGAGCCAGTGATTTCATACCACAGTTTTTATTGATTTCTTCACGGTAAAGTGAAATGTAGATACCAGCTAAATAAAATGGCGTGAAGTAAACCAACATCTGTATAGGGTTAATGTTCTCATAAGAGCGGTGTAGGAAAATGGAAACAACAGAGAATAAGGCAATAATTATGATTTGAGTGCGTCGGGATAGCTCAATAAATTTAAAATGAAGTGGAGAAACGAGAAATAAAAGAATAGCAAATGGAATATACCAATAAGCAGTCAGCATTCTTCCTGTTAGGTAATATTTAATGGTCGTCGAAAATGCGCTGTCATCTGGAGAGAAAAATACAATTCTGTAGTAGTCCGCATCAGGGGCGAAGAAGCCTGACTTGATGACATAAACCAGTGGTATAGCGAGCGAAGTAAGAATGAGATATGGGACGATAATTCTTTCAAACTTCCCTTTCATAAATGATCTGTACTGATATCTCTTATAGAAGATATGATGAAACATGTAACCAGAGATAAAAACAAAAAGTGCGGTGCCACCAGTTAATATATTTTTAATGACTGAGAGCAATCCAGTCGTGTCTTCAAAACCATAAACATAAGCATGACTCATCACAATCGCGATGATTGCAACAGCCCTATAGTTGTGGATGGATTGTAAGAACATAATAAACTCCTTCTCCAGCACTAGGGCTGGATACTTCACTTTTGATAAGTTATTAATGGAGCCTAATTTTTAATTGTTCGTAAAAAATAAACAGCATGAACTTTTTGCAGTTTTAAAATTAAAAAAGTGTATAAGTTTTATTTATGGGGAGAGCTTCATTTATTTAGAGATGAATTGGTTAAACTTGTGACAAAAAACCTCCCGAAGGAGGTCTTTGTGAACAAACTGTTGCAACTTAAACAAGGAACAGCGTTGCCAGTCCTAAAAATACTGAGAGTCCAACCATATCTGTGATGGTCGTCAGTGCCATTCCTCCAGCGAGTGCTGGGTCGACTTTCATCTTCTTGAGCAATATCGGGACGGTCACACCTGCGACACCCGCAACCACTAGATTGGTCAACATGGCAGCAGCAATGATACCACCCAGCATCAAGTTACCTTTCCAAAGCACGACCACTCCGCCGATGATACAGGCCCAGAGCACGCCATTTAGAAGGCCAACCAAAGCTTCTTTGTTTAGAAGCCACCGGGTATTGGAATCACCAATGTGACCAACAGCGAGACCTCGGATAACCAAGGCGACTGTTTGGTTACCGGCAACACCGCCCATGGAAGGAACGATAGTCATTAAGACCGCAATGGCTGCCATCTGATCGAGAGTATTTTCGAAAAGGTTGGAGACAGAGGCAGCAGCAAGGGCGGCGAGTACGTTGGCGCCTAGCCAGATGCTGCGGCTTCGGGCTGATTTCAATACCGGCGCGAAGGTGTCTTCTTCATCATCCAGACCCGCCATACTCATCATCGAGTGCTCCGCATCTTCACGGATGATATCAACCACGTCATCGATAGTGATACGGCCAACAAGCTGGTGTTCTTCATCGACAACAGGTGCCGAAACCCAGTTACGGCGCTCAAAGAGGCTGGCAACGTCACTGTCGCTCATATCGACAGGGATGGCGTCATCTACATCTTCCATCACTTCCAGTACTTCAGTATCAGGCTGGGAAGTGAGCAAGACGGTGATGGGTAATTCACCAATCAGTCTGCTGTTTTCATCGACAACATAGAGAGCGTCAGTGGCTTCTGGCAATTCGCCTTTCATACGAAGGTAGCGCAGTACCACATCCACAGTCACGTCTGAACGGATGGTCACCACGTCGGTGTTCATCATCCCACCGGCGGTTTCTTCCGGATAAGCGAGCGCCTGTTCAACGCGTGCTCGGTCCTGAGCATCCATCTGTGAAAGGACGTCTTGGGAGACGTTATCAGGCAGGCTTCGAAGCAGGTAAGCGACGTCGTCGGTGTCCATGCCTTCTGTCGCAGCAGCAAGCTGCTCAGGCTGCATCCGCACCATAATGCCATCTTTCACATCCTCAGAAAGCTCTTCGAGGATCTCGCCTTGCTCTTCAGGATCGGTCAACTGCCAAAGAACCAGACGGCTCTTCGGTGGAGATGCTTCCAGTAGGTGCGCTATATCCTCGGGCTCCATGTCTTCGAGCATGCGACGGACATGAACAAACATGCCGTTTTCGAGGGCGCGACTCACTTCCTGCAGCGTTTGGTGCGTTTGGCTTGGTTGTTCTACTTCGTAATTCTCTGCCATGGGAGTGTCCGTATGACGGCGGGTGACGCAATGACATGAATATTAACGCAAACAGTCAAAGCTGTCTTTGGCGTTTAAGAAGGAAAAGAGTGGGAAATGAGAAAATGTTTCTTTGGGAACCAAGGAGAAGGGTTAGTTCTCCTCGTCAAAGCCTGCTTCAATGAGCGCAGTAATGGCATCAAAAGCCTGCTGCGCCTCGGAACCCTCCGCTGAAACCGTGATTTGTTCACCCTGACTGGAGTCGAGAAGAAGAATGCCCATCACGCTGTCTGCGGTGACGGTCTGCTCGTCTTTGGTCAACATCACCTGTGCATCAAAGCTTTGTGCTAATTCGACCAGTTTAACCGCTGCGCGGGCATGCAGCCCTAGACGATTGCGGATCAATACGTCCTTGCTAAGTTGACTCATACTTGTCCTTCGAGAGTGCGGTGGCGGACTTGAACCTGGTGTCCTGTCGCGGCGAAGTAATCGGCAAGGTATTGCGCGATATACACGGAACGGTGCTGACCGCCAGTACAGCCGATAGCAACCGTCAGGTAGCTACGGTTATTGTTTTCCAGCGCGGGCAGCCAGGACTCAAGGAAGCTTTTGACTTGCGCAATCAGCATGGCGACGTCCTGCTCGCCAGCGAGAAACATTTTCACCGGCTCATCGAGACCCGTAAGTGGACGCAATGCAGGTTCCCAATGTGGGTTAGGCAAGAACCGGACATCAAACACGTAATCCGCATCAGACGGCAGGCCATGCTTGAAACCAAAAGATTCAAACACCATCACCAAATCACGGTTGGTACGGCCCAGCACCAATGAGCGAACGGCTTCGCTTAAATCATGCACTGAGTGTTTTGAGGTGTTGATAACTTTGTCGGCGCGCTCTTTGAGTGGGGTCAGCAGTTGCTTTTCACGCTCAATAGCTTGCTCGAGAGAGAGGTTATCGCGGCTTAGAGGATGAAGGCGTCGGGTCTCACTGAAACGTTTAACGAGCTCTGAGTCGTCAGCATCGAGGAAGAAAATATCAATGTCGACATCGTTTGGCAGCTTCGCCAGTGTCTGCGTAATTTCGTCGGGATCGGCCGGCATATTGCGGATATCGATACTGACAGCGATAAGGCTGTCTTGATCGTTCTGCGCGGCGATAAACTGCGGCAGTAAGTTAACTGGAAGGTTATCAACGCAGTAGTAGCCCAGATCCTCCAGTACGCGAAGCGCAACGGACTTTCCGGAGCCTGAACGGCCGCTGACAATTTTAAGCTGCATGATGCGCGTCCCTGAACTGCTTATCCTGTAATTATATCGTAGAGCTCTTGGTCAGAGCTTGCATTGCGAAGTTGGCGGCAAACCTGCTTGTCACCGAGCTTCTGCGCAATCAATGAAAGTGTTTTGAGGTGCTCCTTACACTGGTCATCCGGTACCAGCAGGGCAAACAGCAGATCAACAGGTTGGTTGTCGATAGCATCAAACTCGATAGGCTCTGCACACTGGACCAGCACACCAACGGCATGGTCACTGTTGAAGATACGGCCATGGGGAATGGCAATTCCATTCCCTATGCCCGTACTGCCCATTTTCTCTCGGCCAAGCATGCACTCGAACAGCTTTTGCGGGTTTTGATCCAATTGGCTGGCAGCCAGTTCGCTAATCACTTCAAGTGCACGTTTCTTACTTGAACAAAGGACTGCACTTTTGGTGCAGTCCAATTTGAGTACGTCTTTGAGTTCCATGATTAATGGTGATTCATCTTTTCTTTGTGTTTGGTTAACTGTTTAATCAGCTTATCGGTCAGCGAATCGATCGCCGCATACATGTTTTCTGAGTCGGCTTTTGCGTGAATTTCGCCGTTATTCACATGCAGGGTCGCTTCGGCAATCTGCTGCAGTTTTTCGACGTTAAGCACTACATGAACGTTATTGATGTGATCAAAAAAGCGCTCAAGCTTATCAAACTTGGTTGTCACGTAGTCTCGCAGAGCGTCGGTAATTTCAACGTGGTGACCGGTGAGATTGATTTGCATAAACATCTTCCTTTTGGTTGAGACGCCTAGATAAGGCGCTTGCGCTGATTGGACGGTGCAATACCCAGAGACTCACGATATTTTGCTATCGTTCGTCGCGCGACCTGGATCCCTTGCTCCGCCAGCAGTGTGGCAATCTTGCTGTCGCTGAGTGGTTTGGCCGGATTTTCAGCCGCCACCAATTTTTTCACCAGCGCGCGGATTGCCGTAGAGCTGCATTCACCGCCATTGTCTGTGCTGACATGGCTTGAGAAGAAGTATTTCAATTCAAATATGCCACGTGGTGTGTGCATATATTTCTGTGTGGTAACACGGGAGATGGTGGACTCATGCATGTCCACGGCCAGCGCGATGTCGTTCAGAACCATCGGCTTCATGGCTTCCTCGCCATATTCGAAGAAATCCTGTTGATGCTCAACAATACAACGCGCCACTTTCAGTAGTGTTTCGTTGCGACTTTCGAGACTTTTGATCAGCCACTTGGCGTCTTGCAAATGGCTTCGGATAAATTGGCTGTCTGCAGCGCTGCAACCGTTTTTAGTGAGTGCAGCATACTGCTGGTTAACCTTCAGGCGTGGCACGGCATCCGGGTTGATTTGCACCACCCACTTGCCACGGTCTTTAAACACGGAAACGTCAGGAATCACGTATTCCGCTTCATTGGTGACGATGAGGTTACCCGGACGCGGCTCAAGACTGTGGATGAGGCGCATGACCTCTTTTAGCTCCGGCTCGCGAAGCTTGGTGTCTTTCATCAATTGGCGATAGTCGCGGTTCGCGAGCAGATTCATATGCTCACGAAGTACCATTCTTGCTTCTGCCAGCCAAGGCGTGTCTTCGGCAAACGCAGCAAGTTGGATCAGCAAACACTCTTGCAGCGAGCGAGATGCGACACCCAGTGGGTCAAATTGTTGGACTCGCTTGAGTACGGCTTCGACTTCATCGAGTTCAACTTCATCGTCTTCAGCACCAAGGCTTTCGAGAATATCTTCAGCCGAAACGGTGAGATAGCCTTTGTCGTCTACCGCATCAATGATGGCGGTGGCAATGGCAAGGTCGACTTCGGTAAATGGGGTGAGTTGGAGCTGCCAGTTGAGGTAATCGTAGAGGGTTTCGGTGGTTTCGCCTTGATAGACGGGCGTGTCATCACCGATGGAAATGCCTGTGCTGCCAGTATTGGCACTATAAAAATCATCCCAGGTGGTGTCGACAGGTAAGTCGTCATGCATTTCCTGCTGACCCATGGCATCAGAGCTGTCCATGGTGTCAGGGCCATCTGTTTCTGACTCTGACGTGGAGGCGCTGACTTTCTCTTCACCCTCAAACTCCTGCGCGCTATCGCCGTCGATATTGTTATCGGCGTTTTCGTCTTGCTCGAGGAGTGGATTAGCTTCCAGCGCTTCCTGGATCTCCTGTTGCAAATCAAGCGTCGACAGCTGAAGCAGGCGAATTGCCTGTTGCAGCTGTGGAGTCATTGCAAGTTGTTGGCCAAGCTTGAGCTGAAGCGAGGGTTTCATAGTTATACTGGCACCTTTCCTTTTATCTATTATCAGTGCATATACAGGAGCGATTCGCCAACCGTTCTCCTATAACTATAGCCTGAACTGGTCACCGAGATAGACTCGTTTTACGTGCTCGTCGTTGAGCACTTCATCAGGTGTGCCGTGGGCAATCAAGTGCCCTTGGCTAACAATATAGGCGTGTTCACAAACACTGAGTGTCTCACGTACGTTGTGATCGGTGATTAATACTCCAAGACCGCGATCGCGAAGATGCTCAATGATCTTCTTGATATCAATGACCGAGATTGGGTCAACACCCGCAAATGGTTCATCAAGAAGAATAAATTTCGGATTTGCTGCCAATGCTCGTGCGATTTCCACGCGGCGGCGTTCACCACCAGACAGCGCCATACCCATGCTGTTGCGGATGTGCTGGATGTTAAATTCGTCCAGCAAATCTTCCGCTTTGTCCTGACGCTCTTCTTTGGTCAGATCCGAACGGGTTTGCAATACTGCCATCAGGTTGTCGTAAACGCTGAGTTTGCGGAAAATAGATGCTTCTTGAGGCAGATAACCGATACCCATGCGGGAACGGTTGTGCATCGGCTGGATACTAATATCCAAATCGTCGATTTTGATAATGCCTTCATCGCGCGCAACCAAGCCAACAATCATGTAGAAAGAGGTGGTTTTACCGGCGCCGTTTGGGCCAAGTAGTCCTACGATTTCGCCGGACTTCACTTCAAGACTAACATCAGTAACAACTTTACGGCCGTTATAGCTTTTAGCGAGATTTTTAGCGGTGAGAATAGCCATGCAGAGTTAGTTCTTCTCTTGTTTTGACTGTGGCTGCAAAACGGTCGTGACGCGACTGCTGTCATCACTTTCTGCAACCAGCAATTGTTTGTCGATGTTGTAGGTGATCTTCTGGCCTTCAACCTGATTCCCGCCTTCCTGAGTTAACACGGCATTGCGCTTCATGGTCAGGAAGCTTTTGCCGGTTTCGTAACGAAGGTCGAACGCTTCACCATTGATTTTTTTGCCATCATCCATGGTCTGTTCGAAAGTGGCCGGCTTACCGTAGGCATCGATCACTTCCACACCTTCCTCGCCGCTTGGGCGGGTCACGACAACTTTGTCAGCATTCAGACGGATAGAGCCCTGACGCAGATAAACATTGCCCGTGAAAATCACGGTGTTGGTGTTTAGGTCGAGGTTTTGCGAGTCGGAATCAATATAGATTGGCTGCTCGGAATCTGTTGACAGCGCCATCGCAGTGCCTGACAACAGCATCAATACCATGGCAAAAAATTTAGTTCTTTTGTTGTTCATACCTGCTCTTCACTTGGTCAATCAGTTCCATTTGGTGGGAGCCAAAATTGCCTTTTACTCTCTCGCCACGGGTTTGCAGACCCACACCGGTAATTTCGGTTTCGGTATCTGACCAGAAATCACGGGTGACGAGATCCAGAGTAAGTTCTTCAGTGGTGACGACTTTGATTTGAGCGTCTGGTAACAGGTTAAAAATCCTGACCCGACCCGTCATCACCAGGGTTTTAGTATCTTCAAGAACTGCAAACTCGGAACTGACACGCCACTCTTCCTCTTCCCCGTTACTATATGTCCAAAGTACGGGCTCGTTAAAGTGGGTCTCGTCGAGTTGCTGATAGTTCTCTACATGCACAGATTCAATGCGGTAGCTTCGGATCCCTTGCATGTTGTAAGTGGTGGAGTTGATGTTATCCGCCGTAAACAAGGGCTTTTCAGCATCCGGTGCAACTTGTACTTCTGCTTCCCAGTAATGTTGGGTTAGCAGGTAGTACCCGGCATAACCACAGACGGCGAGAAGGGCAACGATACCAAGGCGTTGCAACATCATATACTGAGCCCTTTATGCGCATCGAGTTCGCCGCGCGCCTCAAGAATCAAATCACAAACTTCACGCACGGCACCGTAACCACCCGGCGTGCGGGTGACCAAATCTGCGCGCTTAGCCAAAAGGGGATGGCCGTCGTTCACACAAACAGACAGGCCGACCTGAGACATGACCGCCCAGTCAATAAGATCGTCACCGATGTAAGCTGTTTGCTCAGTAGGCACGCCTAAGCGGTTGACGAGATCCTCATAAGCTGAGGCTTTGTCATCTTGACCCTGATAAATATGCTGGATGCCCAAAGCGCCCATACGACGTTCAACGATGGCCGATTTGCGGCCAGTAATGATGGCGATTTGGACACCGGCATTCATCAGCGATTTTACGCCGTAGCCGTCACGGGTATGGAAGGCTTTCAGCTCTTCACCATCATTACCCATGTAAATGCGGCCATCTGAGAACACTCCGTCTACATCGCAAATCAGCAATTTGATGTCACGGGCTCGTTCCACTAATTCAGTAGATACAGGGCCATACAGGGTTTCTGTCATGGGTTGCATTACATCACTCCAGCTTTCAGCAGATCGTGCATATTCAGTGCGCCAATCAGCTTGTCATTATCTGTGACCAGCAATCCGTTGATTTTCTTCTCTTCCATTAGCTTCAGGCCTTCAGCGGCCAGCACATCTGGGCCAATCAGTGTTGGATTTTTGCCCATCACTTCGCCGATCTCGGTGGTATGGACGTCGATACGCTGATCCAGCAGTCGGCGCAGATCACCATCGGTGAAAATACCAAGCACAGCGTCGCTGTCGTCTACAACTGCGGTCATGCCAAGGCCTTTGGCAGACATTTCCAATAGCGCATCACGGATGGAGTCGTTTGGCGCGACTTTTGGCAGTTTGTCGCCGGAATGCATGACATCAGCGATGCGCATTAATAGCTTGCGACCCAATGCGCCGCCTGGATGGGACAGGGCAAAATCATCTGCTGTAAAGCCTTTGGCTTGCATCAGTGCTACCGCCAATGCATCACCCATCACGAGGGTTGCTGTGGTACTGGAAGTGGGAGCAAGTCCAATCGGGCAGGCTTCTTTTGGCACTTTGATACAAAGGTTGATTTGCGCCAGTCGCGCCATGGTTGAAGAAGGATTGCTCGTCATGGTGATGAGCGCAATACCGCGGCGTTTTACCACTGGCAGCAGTGTGATGATCTCCGAGGCTTCACCGGAGTTTGAAATCGCCAGAACCACATCCCCTTTTTCAATCATGCCCAGATCGCCATGGCTGGCTTCACCGGGGTGAACAAAGAAAGAAGGTGTGCCGGTACTTGCCAGTGTCGCAGCAATCTTGTTACCAATGTGGCCGGATTTCCCCATGCCCATCACAACGACTTTTCCTTTGGCTTCAAGAATAAGCTTGCAGGCGTTATCAAAGTCTTCATTGATGTACTGCTCAAGCTGGACGATGGCGTCAAGCTCAGTTTTCAGTGTTGCAATGCCTGCCTGGCGAAAATCAAAAGTCATAGTCAGTCCGGTTATGCCGCAAGATGCGAGAACAGGTAGCCTTGGTAACCCACGAAGCAAACGAGAAGTGCAATGCCTTCCCAGCGGTTGATAGTACGCGCTTTACCTACTGCAAACAGGAACAGCAATACAGACAGTGCGAGCATGACATAAAAGTCACGATCCATCGCCAACGGGTTAATGGCCGATGGCGCCAGTATACCCGGAATGCCCATTACCGCGAGAATATTGAAGATGTTAGAGCCGATGATGTTGCCCACCGCCAGATCGTCTTCGCCTTTCATCACACCAGCAATCGATGCTGCCAGTTCAGGAAGGCTTGTGCCGACGGCGACGATCGTCAGACCAATCACCAGGTCGCTCATACCAAAGGCTTTTGCAATGATAACGGCAGAATCAACCACCATGTCTGCGCTGAAAATCAGAAGCACCAGACCAACAACAACCCAGATACCCGCGGAAACGTTACTGACGCCTTCAGGAATTTCAGACTCCTGCTCAGCGAGCATAGGATCATCTTCTCCACTCTCACGGCCAAACTTCATCATCAAAAGTAGGAAGCCCGCAAAAAACACCGCGAGGAGCACACCTTCAAAAAAGCTCAGGTAGTTGTTCCACAAAATAGCGCCTGCCAGCACAGTCACGCCTAACATAAGCGGTAACTCGCGGCGGAGGATACCGGAACTTATAGCGAGTGGTTTAATCAAAGCTGTTACACCCAAAATCAGGGCGATGTTGGCAATGTTTGAACCGAGCACATTACCCACTGCCGTGTCGGTTTTCCCGCTTAATGCTGCGGTTGCCGACACCACCATTTCTGGCGCAGAGCTTCCCATGGCCAGAATAGTCATACCGATGACGAGTGGAGAAATGCCCACATTACGGGCGATAGCGGCTGCTCCATAGACCAGTCTGTCAGCACTCCATACCAACAAACACAAGCCCACGACGAGAATGGCGGTCGCTTCAAACATTTAGATACCTTCAGAATTAGCTAGGGCTAAGAACAATACAAAAGGGCAATTTTGACCGCTAATTGAGTAAAAGTGAAGGAAAAGGACGGATGAGTTTCAGCAAGCTTCTCTTTATTCGCCAGACAGTGAGGTATCTTAACAGCGTGTAGCCTCGTCTTTGATTCACAAAATAATAAAAAACCATACAAAATAAAGGTAAAAATGAGCGACCGTTTCTAGCCTAAAATGAGTGATCTTAATTCCAGTGGATGCATATAGGAAAAGACAGCGAATGTCTGAGAATTGATATTTTTCTAATAAAGATTTTGCAAATGAATGGTGTACAATTACTTGTTTTGCCATTGTCTCACCTCTATGATCGGGCAATTAACGCTCAAGGATAACAACGTCAAAGGGCCTTGATGAGTACTACAAACCTGGTTGAAGTGAACAACCTGACTTTTTCGCGTGGCGAGAGAGTGATTTTTGACAATGTCAGCCTTACTGTTCCCGTTGGAAAAGTAACGGCAATCATGGGGCCGTCTGGTATCGGTAAGACAACCCTGTTGAGACTGATTGGAGGGCAACTTCAGCCAGAAAATGGCACCATCGAATTCGCTGGTCAAAACATCCCGACGCTTTCGAGAAGCAAGCTTTACGATGTGCGCAAGCGCATGAGCATGCTTTTCCAGTCCGGCGCGCTGTTCACTGACATGACGGTCTTCGATAACGTCGCTTTTCCACTACGCGAACACACTGAACTTTCAGAATCCCTGATCAAAACCATTGTGCTGTTAAAGCTTGAAGCGGTTGGCTTGCGAGGAGCAGCCGATTTGATGCCAAGCAGTCTTTCTGGCGGTATGGCAAGGCGAGCGGCGTTGGCTCGTGCGATTGCTCTCGATCCCGAACTGATTATGTTCGATGAACCCTTTGTGGGTCAGGACCCGATCACTATGGGTGTCTTGGTTTCCCTTATCCGCAATCTCAATCAGGCACTGGGTTTGACTTCTATTGTGGTCTCTCACGATGTGCCTGAAGTGATGAGCATTGCGGATCATGTCTATTTGCTGGCCGATGGCAAGATCATCGCATCGGGCTCTCCGCAGTCTTTACGTGACAATCCTGATCCCCGAGTCAGTCAGTTTCTTCAAGGCGATGCTGATGGTCCCGTGCCGTTTCGTTACCCGGCCAAAGATATCAAACAGGAGCTTTTCTCGTGATTGTAAGCATGGTGCAGGCAATCGGCGCCCGCGCGATGGCGGTGTCCCAGACCATGGGACGTGCGACCTTTGTGCTGCTAGGTGCGCTGATCGGCAAACCTCAACCAAGAAAAATGTTCCCGTTGTTGCTGACCCAGATTTATTCCGTGGGTGTGCGCTCACTGGCGATCATCATGGTGTCAGGTCTCTTTATCGGCATGGTATTGAGCCTACAGGGCTATCTGGTACTGGCCGACTTTGGCGCGGAAAGCTCTCTTGGGCAGATGGTGGCATTGTCGCTGCTGCGGGAGCTTGGCCCGGTAGTGACAGCGCTCTTATTCGCGGGCCGCGCAGGCTCAGCGTTGACGGCAGAAATTGGCCTAATGAAAGCAACAGAACAGCTTTCAAGCCTTGAAATGATGGCAGTTGATCCGCTCCGCCGTGTGGTTGCGCCACGTTTTTGGGCTGGTGTTATCTCCATGCCGCTTCTGGCAATGATTTTTATGATGGTGGGCATCTGGGGCGGACAGCTCGTAGGTGTCGACTGGAAAGGTATTGATTACGGCAGCTACTGGGCGGTGATGCAATCATCCGTTGAGCTGGGTTACGACATTGGACAGTCTTTTATTAAGAGTCTGGTGTTTGCCATTACCGTGACCTGGATTGCTTTGTTTAATGGTTACGATGCGATCCCTACTTCAGAAGGGATCAGCCGAGCCACTACACGTACCGTTGTGCATTCGTCTTTAGCAGTGTTGGGATTGGATTTTGTCCTCACGGCACTGATGTTTGGGAGCTAATTAAATGCAACAAAACCGAAAAACAGAATTTTGGGTAGGCACATTTGTCATAGCCGGTATTGCCGCGGTGCTGCTGCTCATTTTTCAGGTCGCTGATGTCAAAAGCTTTTCGCGCTCTGAACACTACTCGCTCGAAGCGCATTTCGACAACATTGGTGGTTTGAAAGTTCGCTCTCCAGTGAAAGTGGGCGGCGTTGTGGTGGGTCGTGTGAGTAACATCGCTCTGACGGCGCCGGATTATATTCCGACCGTGACGATGGACATTGAGCGCAAATATGGCTATTTCCCAGAAACCAGCTCGGCAGCGATTCTGACCTCAGGGCTTCTGGGGGAGCAGTACATTGGCATTCGCCCGGGCTTTCTGGATGAGGATATAGATGTCCTTCAGGATGGCGACTTGTTGGAAGATACACGCTCAGCGATGGTGTTGGAGGACTTGATTGGTCAGTTCCTTTACAGCGTCGGTGGGTCTGAGGAGTAAAAGTCATGAAAAAGTGGTTTGTTACGCTTTTCGCAGCGCTGACTGTTGCGATTTCATCGGTCTCTGTTGCGGGCCAAATTGATGCGAAAGACCCGTATCTTCTGATCAATAGTGTGGCGGAAAATGCGTTTAGTCGCTTGAAAGCCGATAAAGATCAGTACATCGAAAACCCAGAGCTTTTGCGCGTTGTGGTCAAAGAGGAGTTGATGCCATATATCAATGTCCGTTACGCCGCACTGAAAGTGCTGGGCCCACAGGCGCGTAAAGCCAGCAAAGAAGAACGAGACCTGTTCACTGAAGCTTTCTATGACTATCTCGTTGCATCGTATGCCCAGATCCTGACGCAATACACCGATCAGGAAATCAATGTGGAACCAGCTAAGAAAATAGATGCCAAACGTAAAGTGGTGTCTGTCCGCGTTGATATTCTGGACAAAGCCCGCCCGCCAATCCGTCTGGACTTTGCCCTGCGTAAAAACGGCAAAACGGAAGAGTGGCAAGGCTTTGATGTACAGGTTGAAGGTGTGAGTATGCTGGACACCAAAACCAGCGAATGGAGCGGTGAACTTCGTCGTAATGGCATCGAAGACGTCGCCAAGCAACTGATTGAACGCGCGAAAGCACCTATTACCCGTGATGAGAGCGCATCGTGAGTGAAGCATTATCACTTCAGCAACTCACAAATGGGCATTACTGCTTGTCAGGAGAGCTTGATCGTGACACAGTTCCAGCATTTTGGAGCCGCCGCGCCGATTGGCTGCCGTCAGACAAGCAGGTTGTACTCGATCTGTCTTCGTTAAAACGTGTCGATTCGGCGGGTATGGCAATGTTGCTCCACTTGCAGCAAGAGCTCAACGACAGACAACAAACCCTGATGTTGAGTAACACTCCTTCGCAGCTTAGCGTCTTGCTGCAGCTGAGCAACGTGGAAAGTCTTTTTACTGATGAAAGTGCATCGGTTGACGGGGAATAGTTGTGGAACCTACTGAAATCAAAGCCATTCTAGAGCAAGCTCTAACGCTGGAAGAAATCCATGTTAAAGGTGACGGCAGTCACTTCGAAGTGATCGCAGTTGGCGATATGTTCGATGGCATGTCACGCGTGAAGAAACAGCAGACTATCTATGGCCCACTGATGGAACACATCAGAACCAATGCAATCCATGCTCTTAGCATCAAAGCGCTGACTCCAACTGAGTGGGCGCGCGACAAAAAACTGATGCAACCGCTATAAGTTCACGAGGAACAGCATGCAAAAATTCCGTGTCCACGGTGGTGGCCCACTGCGTGGTGAAGTCACAATTTCAGGTGCCAAGAATGCGGCACTGCCTATTTTGTTTGCCGCGCTGCTGGCTGAAGAGCCTGTAGAAGTCGCGAACGTTCCTAAATTGCGTGACATCGACACCACCATGGAGTTGTTATCACGTTTGGGTGCCAAAGTATCCCGCAACGGTTCTGTTCACGTTGATGCCAGTAACATCAACGAATTCTGTGCACCTTACGATCTGGTGAAAACCATGCGTGCATCTATTTGGGCGTTAGGTCCACTGGTTGCCCGTTTTGGTAAAGGTGAAGTGTCATTGCCAGGCGGTTGTGCCATCGGCGCACGTCCGGTTGACCTGCATATTCATGGTCTGGAGCAACTTGGCGCGACCATTACACTGGACGAAGGTTACGTTAAGGCCCACGTTGATGGCCGCCTGCAAGGTGCGCACATCGTTATGGATAAAGTCAGTGTTGGCGCAACAGTGACCATAATGTCTGCGGCAACGCTGGCAGAAGGCACCACAGTGATTGAAAACGCAGCGCGTGAACCTGAGATTGTGGACTGTGCGAAGTTTCTGAACGCACTGGGTGCGAAAATCACCGGTGCAGGTACAGACGCTATCACAATTGAAGGTGTTGAGCGCTTGGGCGGTGGCTACCATGAAGTGGTTGCTGACCGTATCGAAACCGGTACCTTCTTAGTCGGTGCAGCGGTATCTGGCGGTAAAGTGATGTGTCACAACACTTCACCAAAATTGATGGAAGCGGTACTGGCTAAGCTGGAAGAAGCGGGCGCGCTGGTGGAAAGTGGTGAAGACTGGATTTCGCTAGACATGACGGATCGCGAGCTGAAAGCAGTGAATATCCGTACCGCTCCACACCCGGGTTTCCCAACCGATATGCAGGCGCAATTTACACTGCTTAACCTGATGGCGAAAGGCACCGGTATCATCACAGAAACGATTTTTGAAAACCGTTTCATGCATGTGCCAGAGCTGCAACGCATGGGTGCTCACGCAGAAATCGAAGGTAATACGGTTGTTTGTGGGGATTGCGATGGTCTGAGTGGTGCTCAGGTGATGGCAACTGACCTACGTGCTTCTGCGAGTCTTGTGATTGCTGGTGCGATTGCGAAAGGTGAAACCATCGTTGACCGCATTTATCACATCGATCGTGGTTACGAGCACATCGAAGATAAGCTTAAAAAGCTGGGTGTCAGCATTGAACGTTTCAGTGACTAACTGCCAATAGCAATAGATGAAGAAGGCCACTCAAGAAGTGGCCTTTTTTTGTTTCTGTTGTTTTTATTGATCTTAAACGCCTATTGAATTTTCTCTTCGCCGATCGTGACAATGACATCAATAGGTTGACCGTTTCTGATCACCTTGAAAGGGACTTTTGTGCCAGGGCGGATATCAACCACGATATCCAGGGCATTGCGGACACTGCTAACAGGCTTTTCGTTTATGGCGATTATCAGGTCGTTGACCTTAAGTCCCGATTTTTCCGCAGGCCCATTCGGGTCCATGCTTCCCACCATCACGCCGCTTAATTGTTCCGCATCAAGAAGCCTTGCCATCACAGGATTCACTTCGCGTCCTTCCACACCAATATAGCCGCGGATAACTCGACCATCAGCAATCAGTTTTTGCATGATCTTTAATGTGAGTGAGTAAGGAATGGCAAAAGAGATGCCATAAGTATCTACATCGGTGGCTTGCTGGAATGATGCGGTATTGATACCGACTAACTCGCCACGGCTGTTGACCAAGGCACCGCCAGAGTTACCTTTGTTGATCGCCGCATCGGTTTGCAGGAAGTCCTGCTGGCGGTTAAAGCTCATCCCTGCACGACCCGTTGCAGAGATAATGCCGAAGGTCGTGGTTTGACCGAGGTTATAGGGGTTTCCGATAGCAAGTACAACGTCGCCGACGGCAGGCTCATAGCTGTCGTTAAATGGGATCACAGGCAGGCTATCTAGCTCAATCTTCAATACCGCCAAGTCGGTACGTTGATCTTTACCTACCAGTTGCGCAGTACTGATACGGCCATCCTGCAACGCAACAATGATTTGGTCAGCTCTGGCGACGACGTGGTAGTTGGTCACAATGTAGCCTTTGTCGCTCATGATGACGCCAGAGCCAAGCCCTTCGGCATTGAGCTGCAAGCGGTTTTCTGCGCTATAACGGCGGGTGTAGATGTTCACAACGGCAGGGGAGGCGCGTCGGACGGCATAGTTATAGGAAATCAGGTTGTTGTTGGCTTCAAACGTGGCAAGTGTCGCTTCAGGCAACAGCTGGGAACTTCGTAACGAAGGAATGGCAATAAGCAGCACAGCAGCGACCAAAACGCCGTACACCACAGAACGTGCTAAAAAAGCCAGCATGCAATTCCCCATAAAACCGTGAAATAGAAAGCACTGAGAATACCATCGAATGGCCAGTATGAGTAGCTGACAAGGCCGAATAAAGAAAGAGCCTGACACTGTCAGGCTCCTGATTTGAAACGCTTTGAGTAAAGCGTTTGCTTAGCGGATCACCAGATACATGGTAGATTCGCCGCGCAGAATGTTAAGCGCCAACACAGACGGTTTGCTCTCAAGTTGTTTGCGCAGGTCGCCGAGGTTTTTCACCTTGTTTCGGTTCAGCCCCACAATCACGTCGTCCTGCTTTAAGCCATAGCGGGCGGCGATAGAGTCTTTTTCGACACTTGAAACGCGAACCCCGGACACTTTGCCTTCTTTATAGTTTTCCAGCTCAGCGCCTTTGAGTGCTTCATGCAGGGTTTCAGCATTGGCTTTGGCAAGGCTGGCTTCTTTCAGCTTAGCGGTAACTGTTTTCTCTTTACCGTCACGAATAATGCCAAGCTTCACGTCTTTGCCCGCGCCCAGCGTCGCGATTTTCGCGCGAAGTTCGCCAAAGCTTCGGATCTCTTTGCCGTTCACCGAAACGATAATGTCACCGGCTTCAATGCCAGCTTTCTCAGCAGCAGAGTCAGGTACGATTTGGCTGACAAAAGCGCCATGGTTTGTTTCATAACCAAATGCTTCTGCAAGCTCTGATGTCAGTTCGCCACCTTGTACGCCCAACACGCCGCGTTTCACTTCACCGAACTCTAGGATCTGGTCAACGAGGTTTTTCGCCATGTTCACGGGAATGGCAAAGCCAATACCGACATTACCGCCGTTCGGGCCGAGAATGGCGGTGTTAATGCCGACCAGTTCACCATTCAGGTTGACCAGCGCGCCACCAGAGTTACCGCTGTTGATCGCCGCATCAGTCTGGATGAAGTTTTCAAAATTTTCGACATTCAAACCACTGCGGCCCAGCGCTGAAATGATGCCCGACGTGACGGTTTGGCCAAGGCCAAATGGGTTACCAATCGCAATGGCGAAATCACCAACACGCAGCGCATCTGAATCAGCGAGCTTGATTTCAGTCAGGTCATCCGCTTTTTCCAGTTTGAGCAATGCGACGTCAGACATGCCATCGCTGCCGATAAGCTCTGCATCGTATTCGCGGCCATCGTGTAATTGAACACGGATTTTATCCGCACCATCAATCACATGATGGTTAGTGATCACAAACCCTTTTTCTGCGTCAATAATGACGCCCGACCCCAAGCCACGGAAAGGACGTTCTCTGACTTGTTCAGATGGAAAGTCCGGGCCAAAGAAGAAACGGAAAGATTCAGGAATGCGTTGTTTTGATGTGTGGCTGCCTTCCACAGCAATACTGACGACCGCTGGGCTCACAGCTTCAAGCATAGGCGCGAGGCTAGGCAGACTCTCACCGGCAACTGCGGCTGGTAATGCTGCAGTTGTCGGCAAGGCTGTCATGGTTGTACTAACGGCAAGTGCAATCGCACTTAAAGTAAGCAAAGACTTCTTTTTCATAAACACACTCCCCTCTATAGGTACGTTTTAAGAGTGGGGGTAGGTCAAAAAAGTTCAATGCCCCGTTATTTGATATTTGTGATCGAGTTAACTCGCTTTGCTGGTTTCTTTTTGGTCTTTTAGCAAACCCGACGCGCCATCAGAGTAGTCGCGAGGCGGCTCTTGAGAAGGCTCTTGCTCTTCAGTTACTTCCGACAGTTTGCTGATGCGTTTTGCAAAAGGATTGTCCTGCTCAGGCAAGTTCGGCATTAACTCTGCTGAAGTATTGGCCATGTGTTGATACAGCTTACTGTAATCGCGGGAGATATTATCGAGCAGCTCTGCGCTCTGCGCAAAGTGGTCTACCAACTCCTGACGATACTGTTCCAATTCATAGCGCGACTTCTCTAACTCTTTTTTCAGATCTTTTTGTTGAGAATTATCACGCATTGTCAGGCGGGCAATAATGAAGCCAATGACAATACCAATGATCACAAATACCAGCGTGTTGATCCAAGCCATAAGTGCTCCTTAACTTATTCCAACCGGTTGGATAAATTGCAGTTTTTTTGCCGATGAAATGGCAATCAAAAGAAAACTACAAACCCCTTAATACTCTTGGTTTACTATACATGCCAAGATAGACGCATGGTACTATTGATTTTGAGAACGCCACGGGTGCGAGTGAGAGCTAGGTTCAAGGATGACACCACTAGAGCAATACCATAACGACTTACAAAGACCGGACTTTTTTGAAGATGCTTCCCAACGCAATGCGGTTGAGAAACTGGAAGATCTTTACCATCGCCTAGTAGAAAGGGCGCATGCACCGGTTGAAAAACAGGGCTTTCTGGAATCCCTGTTTAAGAAGAAAACGCCAGTGAAAGCACCGGAAAAGGGTCTTTACTTCTGGGGTGGTGTTGGCCGTGGGAAAACTTATCTCGTTGATACCTTCTTCGAAAGCCTGCCGTTTGATAAGAAACTGCGGATGCACTTTCACCGCTTTATGCACCGTGTCCATCACGAGTTGAAGCTCCTTGATGGCGAACAGGATCCTTTGCAGAAGATTGCCGATAAGCTCGCCGATGAAGCCCATATTCTTTGTTTTGATGAGTTTTTCGTTTCTGATATTACGGATGCGATGATCTTAGGGACGCTGATGGAAGCTTTGTTTGAGCGTGGGATCTGTCTGGTTGCGACGTCAAATATTGTTCCAGATGAACTTTACCGAAACGGCTTGCAACGTGCTCGATTCCTCCCTGCCATCGCCCTTATTAATCAGCATTGCGAAGTGGTGAACGTTGATGCGGGCACGGATTATCGTTTACGAACGTTGGAGCAGGCAGAGATCTTTCATTTTCCGTTAGATGAAGCTGCAGGCGAAAACCTCAAAGAGTACTTCTATAAGCTGGCCACCGAGCCTTGTCATGAATCACTGGAAATCGAAATTAACAACCGAAAGCTGATCGCAGAGCGTGAAGCCGAAGGGGTAGTTCACTTTGAATTCGCCACGTTATGCGATAGTCCGCGTAGCCAATCTGACTATATAGAGATAGCTCGCCTTTACCACACGGTTTTACTGGCAAACGTACCGCAAATGGGCCTCTCAAAGGATGATGCTGCGCGTCGATTTATCGCGATGGTCGATGAATTCTACGAAAGACACGTGAAACTTATCATTTCAGCTGAAGTTGCCTTGAATTCACTGTACACAGATGGGCGCTTGTCATTCGAATTTAGGCGCTGCATTTCGCGTTTGAAGGAGATGCAAAGCCATGATTACTTGGCTTTGGAGCATCTTCCATAACCAGTCTTGCGGTAATGACAGTATTGATAAAAATCCAATGGAGAAAAAGTCAGGACTTTTTTTGAAAAAAAGGTGATTTTTTCTCCACCCTTCCTTATAATCCTGCGACCCACCGTTACTGTTGAAAGGCTTCGGCCGAGGGAACCACCACTCGAAGGGGTGCTGAATGGGCTCTTAACAGTGGGAGCGAGAGCTCCTTAAGTGAAATCTAA
This sequence comes from Grimontia sp. SpTr1, assembly GCF_947387585.1. Taxonomy (NCBI): domain Bacteria; kingdom Pseudomonadati; phylum Pseudomonadota; class Gammaproteobacteria; order Vibrionales; family Vibrionaceae; genus Grimontia; species Grimontia sp. SpTr1. The sequence continues at coordinate 97,157 of NZ_CANDOD010000012.1, read as the reverse complement.
ATTTATCGGGTAATTATTAGCATGAAAACATTCGTTGCTAAACCAGAAACTGTAAAACGCGACTGGTACATTGTAGACGCAGAAGGTAAAACTCTGGGTCGTATCGCAACTGAAATCGCATCTCGTCTGCGTGGTAAGCACAAGCCGGAGTACACTCCGCACGTTGACACTGGTGACTACATCGTAGTTATCAACGCGGAAAAAGTTAAAGTAACTGGCGCGAAAACTACTGACAAGATGTACTACCACCACTCTGGTTTCATGGGTGGCATCAAGTCAATCAGCTTCGACAAACTGATCGCTAAGAAACCAGAAATGGTTATCGAGCTTGCTGTTAAAGGTATGCTACCACGCGGTCCTCTAGGTCGTGCAATGTACCGTAAACTGAAAGTTTACGCGGGCGCAGAGCACAAGCACGCGGCACAACAACCGCAAGTACTGGACATCTAAGGGGACTTCAAAATGGCAGAACAATACTACGGCACAGGTCGTCGCAAAAGCTCCGCAGCTCGTGTATTCATCAAGCCGGGCAGCGGTAACATCGTAATCAACAAGCGTTCTCTGGAAACCTACTTCGGTCGTCCAACCGCTCGCATGGTTGTTATGCAACCTCTTGAGCTGGTAGAAATGACTGAGAAGCTGGACCTGTACATCACCGTTGCTGGTGGTGGTATCTCTGGTCAAGCAGGTGCAATCCGCCACGGTATCACCCGTGCGCTGATGGAATACGATGAGACTCTGCGTCCTGCACTGCGCGCAGCTGGCTTCGTTACTCGTGACGCACGTCGCGTTGAACGTAAGAAAGTTGGTCTGCGTAAAGCACGTCGTCGTCCACAATTCTCTAAGCGTTAATTCGCTTCCGGATTATCCGGGAATTATGGTCCAAAAAGCCTGGCTTATGCCGGGCTTTTTATTACCTCCATTCAGGCATTTATCCCTCCCGTCAATGCGCGAACTGTGCGCTTGTCCCCAATTTCCTCATTTTGATATTTCCGCAAATTTTTTCTTTTTTGGCAGTTAGTTAAAAAAACGGTGTATACCTCACATTTGTTACAAAAAGGTAGCTTTATCTTGTCAAAAAGTGGGGTTTTCCTTATCATTTAGGCGACGTATTAATAGGTTTTTGTTGGACAAACCACCCGTTTCTACGCAATAAGAATACTTAATTTGAGTTAGCCGTACGCTCCAGGGACGCATAAGGAAAGTTATAAGAATCCATGCGGGAGCACATGGGAGAATGTTGGATGAGCAATGCGCCAGTGAATTCCGGCCGACGTCGTTTCCTGACTCTATCAACCGCAGTGGTTGGTGGTGTGGGTGCAGCTGCAGTCGCTGTACCTTTTATCAAGTCTTGGAATCCAAGCGCCAAAGCGAAAGCTGCCGGTGCCCCGGTCGAAGTCGATGTGAGTAAGATTGAAGAAGGTCAGCTTGTTAGGGCGATTTGGCAGGGTAAACCCGTGTGGATCGTGCGCCGTAGTAAGCAGACGTTAGAAAAATTAGACCAGATTGGGGACAAATTACGTGATCCCGAATCCCTTGAACCACAACAGCCTGAATACATCGTTAATACGTACCGTTCTGTTAAACCAGAAATCTTCGTCGCTGTAGGCCTATGTACACACCTTGGCTGTTCACCAACTTACCTGCCAGATAGCTTTGGCGAGCAGGTAGAAGGCGTATCTTCTGGTTTCTTCTGTCCTTGTCATGGTTCCAAGTTTGACATGGCTGGCCGTGTATTTAAAAGCGTACCAGCACCACTTAATCTGGTTGTTCCACCTTACACGTACCTTAACGATAACCGTATTTTGGTTGGCGCAGATGAGGGGACAGCGTAATGGAAAACTTGCTTAACTGGTTTGAGAAACGTCTTCCAGCGGTGAATGCTTATAAAAAGCATTTATCCGAATACCCAATGCCGAAAAACTTTAACTTCTGGTACTTGTTTGGCTCACTGGCCATGCTGGTACTGGTCAATCAGCTTTTAACCGGTATTTGGCTAACGATGAGCTACAACCCTTCTGCGGAAGGGGCTTTTGCGTCAATTGAATACATTATGCGAGATGTGGAATACGGTTGGCTGTTGCGCTACATGCACTCCACCGGTGCCTCTGCGTTTTTCGTGGTCGTTTACCTGCACATGTTCCGTGGTCTGATTTATGGTTCGTACCAGAAACCACGCGAGCTACTGTGGATCTTCGGTATGTTGATCTTCCTGGCGTTGATGGCGGAAGCTTTCATGGGCTACCTGCTGCCATGGGGTCAGATGTCTTACTGGGGGGCACAGGTAATCATTTCCTTGTTTGGTGCTATTCCGGTTATCGGTGACGACCTGACATTGTGGATTCGTGGTGACTATGTTCTGTCTGGTGCAACACTGAACCGCTTCTTTGCACTCCATGTTGTAGCGCTACCCATCGTGATTCTGTTGCTGGTAGTACTGCACATCTTGGCACTTCATGAAGTGGGCTCAAACAACCCGGATGGTATCGAAACCAAGCTGCCTAAAGGCACTAAAGGCGAAGGTTACGAAACTCAGTTCCCATTCCACGAGTACTACACCAAGAAGTACGACATCATCGACTCTGTGCCTTTCCACCCATACGGTACAGTGAAGGATCTGATTGGTGTGGGTCTGTTCGGTATTCTGTTTGCTTACGTTATCTTCTTCAATCCAGAGATGGGCGGCTACTTCCTTGAGCCACCTAACTTTGAAGCAGCTAACCCGCTGAAGACACCTGAGCACATTGCGCCAGTGTGGTACTTCACTCCGTTCTACGCCATCCTACGTGCAGTTCCTGACAAATTGATGGGCGTTGTGCTGATGGGCCTCTCCATTGCCGTTCTGTTCCTGCTGCCATGGCTGGATCGCTGTAAAGTACGTTCATACCGTTACCGCAGCAAAATCCATCTGGCAAACATTGCGCAATTTACTGTTTCGTTCATTGCGTTGGGTATCCTGGGTGCGCTGCCAGCAACCCCAACTTATACCTTGATGGCACAGATCTTTAGCTTTGGTTACTTCATGTTCTTTGTTGCGCTGTTCTTCTACAGCAAAAACGAAGCGACGAAACCATTACCGGAGAGGGTGAACTACAAATGAAGAAGTGGATTGTAATGCTGTTTGCTCTGCTGCCTTCTCTGGCGATGGCGGCGGGTCCAAGCATTCCATTGGATGCAGCAAACAACGATTTGTCAGATAAAGCATCATTGCAAAACGGTGCCAAGCTTTTCATGAACTACTGTTTTGGCTGTCATGCCACTCAGTACCAGCGCTATGAGCGTATCTCAGAAGACTTGGATATCCCGAAAGAACTGATGCTGGAAAATCTGGTTTTTGACAGCAATGCGAAAATCGGTGATCTGGTGACCAATGCGATGACCGCAGAAGATGGTGCGACCTTCTTTGGTGGCCCGGCACCAGACCTGACGTTGGTTGCTCGTGTTCGTGGTACAGACTGGATTTACACCTACCTGCGTTCTTTCTACCAAGATGACTCTCGTCCGTTTGGTGTGAATAACTCAGTGTTCCCAAGCGTGGGTATGCCTCACGTACTGGAAGAGCTTCAAGGTACACCTGTTAAGCAGTACAAAACGGTACTGGTTGATGGTGAACAGGTTCAGGAGTTCATCGGTATCGAATCATTGGGTAACGGTGAGTTGAGCCCTGAAGAGTACGACGACGCGGTCCGTGACTTGGTGAACTTCCTTGAGTACTCAGGTGAGCCTAACAAGCTTGAGCGTCAGCAAATGGGTTACTGGGTGATTGGCTTTATGGTCATTTTCCTCATCCTAGCCATTTTGCTCAAGAAAGAGTATTGGCGTGACGTTCACTGATCGGTTAATCTAGTGAGTTGCTGATCCACAATGGGAGCAGGTGCTCCCATTGTTTTTTCTATAGATGAAACATTCTGGAGGGGTTAATGGCTGTTGCTGCCAATAAACGCTCGGTGATGACGTTGTATTCAGACGCATCAGACATGTATAGCCATCAGGTTCGCATCGTTCTGGCAGAGAAAGGTGTGACATACGAGATTGAGCTTGTTGATCCAAATAACCTGCCAGAGGATTTACTCGATCTGAATCCGTATAACTCGGTTCCGACTCTGGTTGACCGTGAGTTGGCGTTGTATAACGCAAACATCATCATGGAATACCTGGATGAGCGTTTTCCACATCCGCCGCTGATGCCGGTTTACCCGGTAGCACGTGGTAACAGCCGTCTGATGATGTACCGCATCGAACGTAACTGGTACACACTGGCTGAGAAAATTGAAAAAGGCAATGCAGAAGAAGCCGACAAAGCGCGTCGTCAATTGCGTGAAGAGCTTTTGGCTCTTGCTCCTGTGTTTGCCGAGTATCCGTTCTTCATGAGCGAAGAGTTTAGCTTGGTTGATTGCTACCTGGCTCCGCTGCTGTGGCGTTTGCCGGTAATGGGCATCGAACTGAGCGGTCCTGGCGCTAAAGAAGTGAAAACTTACATGGCGCGCGTATTTGAACGTGATTCATTCCTGGCTTCTCTGACTGAAGCTGAGCGTGAGATGCGTCTGGCGCAATAATGAGCGACATCAATCTCAAGCCTCGACGCCCGTATCTGTTACGGGCGTTTTACGACTGGTTACTCGACAACGATCTGACGCCACACTTGGTTGTGGATGCAACCATGCCCTACGTGAATGTACCTTTTGAGTACGTACAGGATGGACAGATCGTATTGAACGTTGCACCGCGTGCGGTTGGCAACCTTGAATTGGGTAATGACGAAATCAGTTTCAATGCACGATTCGGTGGTCGACCGATGCTGGTGACTGTGCCTATGTATGCTGTGATGGCAATTTATGCACGTGAAAATGGTGCTGGCACCATGTTCGATCCAGAGCCAGCATACGATGAAGAGCTGGAGCGCATTGAATCTGAACCGGAAATCAATGCTGTCGATGAAGTACAGGAAGACGTTGAAACTGTTGTGGAGACTGATGAGCCAACTTCAGAACCAGCGCAGAAACCGAAAGGTCGTCCGACGCTAACCGTCGTCAAATAAAAAAGCAGCCTAGGCTGCTTTTTTCATGTCTGAATCCAGGGGATGTTGACCTTTGGTGGTTAAATTTTGTTCTAGCCCTAAGCGTTTTAGGCGCGGCGAGGTGTGTGCCGCCTAGTCATTCTAAGCAAATACACCTCAACAAAGCATAAAACGCTTAGGGCAGAACCCTTCGGGCAGCGTTTGTTGGGGTTTTCTCCTGCGTTATCGGCTTCTCATGTAGGCCAGCTACACGTCGAAGCCTCTGCCTTGAATAAAATCCCAACAAACTGCTGCAAAAATCATCACCAAAGGTCAACAGCCCCTAAAAGTTACTCGCCGATCGAACTTGGCTCGTAATACTGAAAGCCTTTTATAACCTGCTTAACACCACTCAAGTTACGGGCGATTTCCGTGGCTTCATCAGCTTGCTCGCGGGTGACATAGCCTAGCAAAAAGACCTCGCTGTCTTCTGTGATCACTTTAATGTTCACGTTACGGAGCTTCTTACTGCCGATGAGCGCAGATTTCACCTTAGTGGTGATCCAAGTGTCTTTGGAAACATCACCCACAGACAACGGCGCCTTGATGCGTATTTGGTCGTAGATGGTCTCTATGCCTTCGAGTTCTCGAACTTTAGTCACGATAGCGTTTTTGAGGTCTTCGGTTTTCGCCTGACCAATCAATAACAGTTTGCCATCGTAGGAAACGGCGTTAACACGGGTATCGCCTTTAAAAGGGGCTTTATTAACTATCCCAGCGACTTCCATTCCTAGTTGTGTGTCTTGCCATTCCGTCTTCGCGGTACGGGTATCCTGCTCGTAAATCGCGGAACAGGCACTCAACCCCAATACTGCTGCAAGTAAAAGCGCCTTTTTCATGGTTATTCTCCGTGCGTCGGGAACAGGTATTGATCGATAAGATCGCAGAGGGTATGCAAGGTGATCAGGTGAACTTCCTGTACGCGGGATGTGCGCTGGGAAGGGATACGGATTTCCACATCCTGCTCACCCAAGAGGCCTGCCATTTCACCGCCATCTTTGCCGGTAAGCGCAACAATGGTCATGTCACGGGTAACCGCGGCTTCCATTGCCTTGATGATGTCTTTGCTGTTACCGCTGGTAGACAGTGCCAATAGCACGTCTCCGCCTTGTCCGAATGCTCGTACCTGCTTGGAGAAGACTTCATCGTGGTGGTAATCGTTCGCGACCGCTGTCAGGGTGACGGTATCCGCTGTCAACGCTAATGCAGGCAAGCTAGGGCGCTCTGTTTCAAAGCGGTTAAGCAGACAGGAAGCGAAATGCTGGGCATTTGCTGCGGAGCCACCATTACCACAACACAGGATTTTGTTGCCGTTAAGCAGACACTGCACCATGACCATCGCGGCTTTGGAAATCTGCTCTGGCAAGGCTTCTGCTGCAGCGATCTGTGTCTGGATACTCTCGGTGAAACTCTCTTTGATGCTATCTAGCATTGATTACCCTTCAAATACGATATTTTTCATCCAGTTTACCGAGTTTACGTTGCCTTCAAAAGTCACGGCATCAAATCTAAACTCGGTATGTGTCGCGGACAGGCCATTTTTCGCCAGCCACAAATAGGCCGCCTTGAGCATGCGCTGTTGTTTTTGTGGAGAAATACTGGCTGCAGCGCCACCGTAGGTGGTTTGGTTACGGTATTTGACCTCAACGAAAACGATGCAGTTTTGCTCCCGCATGATGAGATCCAATTCGCCGCCCTTGAAGCGGGCATTCTTTTCGATGGTCTTAAGACCCTGCCGCTCGAGAAAGCGGCAGGCTTGTGTTTCGTAGTGATCGCCGGTTTGCTTTTTACTTAACCGAAACAATCCCCTGATCCCCAAACATCGCCCAGGAAACACTACGGTTGACGGTGCAGTAATCACCCAGTGACAATTCACCTGACAACCCTTCAAAACGGTATTCCGGCAATGCCTGCATTTGAGGAAGTGCTTCAATCAACGCATACGCGTCCATCCCCAGTGCGTAAAGGCGAGTCATGCCATTATCCAGCCCTGGCCAGAGTTGGTTGAAGCGCGCAGCGGTAGGATTGTTAGGTTCAACCAGAAGTGGAACGTCACTGAATTCGATACCGCGAAGTTCCCCAATTTCGCCAACGCCGTTCACACGGTTGTTAGAGCGTGAGCTTGAGTACAATTTCGGTGGTTGAACGTCTGGGTTGATGGCGACTTCAATGAAAGGCTTAAGCAGCGTGAGTTCGCCTGCGTTGGCAACAAGGTAAACGGCATCAACATCGCGGCGGCTGCGCTGCTCTGATTCCATTTCCATTCCCAGAAGCTGTTGCATCTGCTGAATACGCCCTTGGCTCTCTGTTAAGCCAAATACGCGTTGTACGGTTTTCTGCATGGCCGCACGATTCTTGAAAAACTCCACTTCCGCAGGTTCGCCAGTTTGCTCTTCCCACTGTTTAGAGAAGGCTTCACTGACGCGTCGACCAAAGCCATTATCTGGAGCAATCACCAATGGGTATTGATGTTTGTTCTGTTCAATATGTAGTGCAGCTTGCTCAGCTTCTTGCTCTGGAGAGAGTGTGAAGAAGCAAGTATTCGCCGCGCCCTCGTCTTCGTTTGGAATATTCAGCGCCAATGTGGGAATCGCGTTTTGGCTGACAGTCAGGAATTCTTCCACTTTGTCTTTACGCAGAGGGCCAATGGCAAACTGGATGCCGTCAGCACGCATCTGATTCACGATGTCAGTCGTTGACAGTCCGTTGGTGTCATAGAACATCACTGAAGGCGCAGTATTGCCAGAATCATCATCCAGGAGCGCTTGTACCAAACCATTACGAATAGCTTCGCCTTGTGCCGCGAATTTGTCGCTTAGTGGCAGCATCACGCCGATGCGATCAGGACGGAGGATCTCCATCGACTGAAGTGCAGTCAGGTCATTCGGTAGGTAGCGGTTAGCCGGATGAGATGGGTTGGCTGCCAGCCATTGGTTCAGGGCTTCTTGTTGCTGAGCAGGGCGACCCGAGTAACGGCGCAAGAGGTTTACCAGCTCGACCCAGCCATTCAGAACTGGATTGGTGGTTGCAGACAGAGAGTTCAGCTCTGAAGGTGGCATTTTCACCAGCAGTGTCCAAACGTTTTCCCAGTTTTGCTGCTTATCGTAATTGTCCGTGATGTAAGGAGAGCCCTCTGCATAAGAGAGCACAGCGCCTGGCATGTTGCCCAGTGCTTCGTAAAGTTCACCTTTCAAAAGGTAATAGCGCTGATATTGAATAGCCGGAATACCCCAAGATGGCTGGAAGTTCAGGTTATCAACAGCGGTCTGCAGATCGCCTTTTTGCTGAGATAACAAAGCGCGGTTCAGTTGCCATTCGGAAAGTTGCAGTGGGGTCAGTGGCAGTTTTGCCAAACGACTGACTAAAACATCGGCTTGTGCGTACTGTTTTTCAGCAATCAGTGCTTTTAACGCCAACAGATACCAGTCAGCTTTTGCTTCTCCGGTTTCGGTTTCTGCTTTCAGCAAATAGAAAGTCGATGACTCCAGCGCCGGCGCTGTGATGTCATATTGCGGTCCTTGCTCAACAGGTGGTGTGGTGGTACACGCCGAAAGCACCAATGCCAGCGCGATTGGTGGAAGAACTCGTGATACACTTTTGCACTTATGGGTTATTTTACGCATGAACATCTTCTGTCCGTAACTTGTTGCCCTCTATATTAATCGCCGAAGGGTTGTGAAACAAATGACTGATGAAACTTCAACCATGGTTGACGTCTCAACTTTATATATCGTGCCGACACCGATCGGAAACCTGGGAGATATCACCCAGCGTGCTTTGGAGATTTTGCAGCAGGTCGACATCATCGCTGCCGAGGATACCCGCCACACTGGTAAACTACTGTCCCATTTTGGAATCACCACCCGAACTTTCGCGCTGCATGACCATAATGAACAACAGAAAGCAGATTTTCTGATTGAAAAATTAGTCAGTGGGCAAAACATCGCGCTGGTGTCTGATGCGGGCACGCCGTTGATATCCGATCCAGGTTACCATTTGGTGACCCGTTGTCGTCAGGCGGGTGTCAAAGTTGTTCCTTTACCGGGGCCTTGTGCAGTTATCACCGCGTTGAGTGCGTCTGGCTTACCTTCTGATCGCTTCAGCTTCGAAGGCTTCCTGCCGCCAAAAAGCAAAGGTCGCCGTGATAAGTTTTCTGACATTGCAGAAGACCCACGAACTCTGATTTTTTACGAATCGCCACACCGTATTCTCGATACGCTCGACGACATGCTGGCGGTATTGGGTGCGGAGCGTCAGGTAGTCTTGGCACGGGAGCTGACCAAAACCTATGAAACCATTCATGGCGCGCCGCTGGGTGAGTTGATTGAATGGCTGAATGAAGACAGTAACCGTATCCGTGGTGAGATGGTGCTTTTGATTGCGGGTCACCGCGCCGAGAAAGAGGATTTGCCATTGGAGGCAACCAAAGCGGTTACTTTGCTGGCGAAGGAACTGCCACTGAAGAAGGCGTCTGCGATTGCGGCTGAGCTGTATAACGTGAAAAAAAATGCCCTCTATAAGTGGGGTTTAGAAAACCTAGAGTAAGAAGTCCGGTGTTTTCGCTGGATCCGTGGCGGTGAACTCTATATAATCCGCCGCCTGAGTTGGCCGGGTAGCCGCTGCTTCGTTGATGTCCTTTGGGAGACTGACGAGGGGGAGGAAAGTCCGGGCTCCACAGGGCAGGGTGCCAGGTAACGCCTGGGGGGCGCAAGCCTACGACCAGTGCAACAGAGAGCAAACCGCCGATGACTCTTCGGAGAACAGGTAAGGGTGAAAGGGTGCGGTAAGAGCGCACCGCGCGACTGGCAACAGTTCGTGGCACGGTAAACTCCACCCGGAGCAAGACCAAATAGGTCCCCTTTGGCGCGGCCCGCGTTGGGGACGGGTAGGTTGCTGGAGCCTGTGAGCGATTGCAGGCCTAGACGAATGGCTACCACCGTTTTTACGGTACAGAACCCGGCTTATAGGCCGACTCACTAAATAAAATGGGCGAGTTTAGCAATAAACTTGCCCCAGAGAAGGCGAGCATTAGCTCGCCTTCTTTTGTTTTGGCTTCAGTAAAAGTCAACAGGCCCTAATGGGGAATGCCGTGCGGTTAAAAAATGCACGGCTCAGCAAGGTGTTCAAGCTGTTGAAATAGAATGCGCTTCGCGATTACGTGATCTTTGTCGCGCTCGATGCTTGCTTGACTTTCTTTTTGCCTGATACTTACACTTCCTAGTGGGAAAATGTGGAATAAAGTGGGTTATTCTGGTGAAAAAGGGTAGTCAGTGACATGTTGAGGGGCGTCAGCGCCATATCGCCCGACGCGAAAGGTCGCGTCGCATTGCCAAAGCGTTATCGGGAAGAACTCGATGCGTTGTGCGATGGCGTGTTTGTCTGCACCATTGATCATCAGTTACCATGCCTGCTGCTTTACCCCTTGCCTGAATGGGAGCGCATCGAAGCCAAGCTATCCCGCTTATCCAGCCTCAATCCAGCCGAGCGTCGTTTACAGCGATTGCTGCTTGGTCATGCGTTTGAGTGTGAGATGGACGGACAGGGGCGAATTCTGATAGCACCTACACTGCGCGATTACGCCGGTTTGAATGGTAAAGCCATGCTGGTGGGACAGCTCAACAAGTTTGAGATTTGGAACAGCGACAAGTGGCAGCAACAGATCGACCAGGATATTCAACATCAAGCCGAATCAGCGGAAGCGCTGAGCGACAGGCTCAGTAACTTATCGCTTTAGGTAATCAATATTATGTCAGAGCAGTTTTCACACATTTCCGTCCTCCTCCACGAATCCATCGAAGGCCTCGCACTCAAACCTGACGGCATTTATGTCGATGGTACGTTTGGCCGTGGTGGACATACCCGAGAAATTTTACGTCGTCTGGGTGACGGTGGTCAGCTTTACAGTATTGACCGCGATCCGCAGGCGATTGAAGAAGCAGGCACGATTGATGACCCACGCTTCAACATTATTCATGGCCCATTTTCCGGCATTCAACAATACATCGAAGAACGTGGTCTGAGTGGCAAGATTGATGGTGTGTTGCTGGACCTTGGGGTGTCTTCACCGCAATTAGACGATCCAGAGCGTGGCTTTAGCTTTATGCGCGATGGTCCTTTGGACATGCGCATGGATCCGACTTCAGGTATTCCAGCTTCTCAATGGCTTGCCGAAGCGGAAGCGGACGACATTGCCTGGGTGTTGAAAGAGTTTGGCGAAGAGCGATTTGCCAAGCGTATTGCCCGCGCGATTGTTGCGCACCGCGAAGATGAAACCAAAGAGCCGTTAACCCGCACTTTGCAGCTGGCCAACTTGATTGCTGCGGTATCACCTTCCCGTGATCGTAAAAAGCACCCTGCGACCCGCTGTTTTCAGGCGATTCGCATTTACATCAACAGTGAGCTGGAAGAGATTGAAACGGCGATGCAAGGTGCGCTTGAAGTGCTGGCGCCGGGTGGACGTCTGTCTATCATCAGCTTCCACTCATTGGAAGACCGTTTGGTGAAACGCTTTATGCGTAAACAAAGCAAAGGGCCGGATGTGCCACATGGCGTGCCACTGACCGAAGATCAAATCCGTGCACTGGGTCAGGCAAAGATGAAGTTGGTGGGCAAAGCACTGAAACCGTCTGACGTGGAAGTCTCAGACAACACTCGCTCCCGAAGCTCGGTGCTGCGTGTGGCAGAAAAATTGGGTGACTGATGTCGGCAGAAAATCCAGGACTGACAAGGCAAATTCTGCAGGACCTGACCAGTATCGGTCGGGTTCCTATGGTGCTTTTGGTTCTGGTGCTGCTTTCTGCATTGGGCGTGGTTTACATCACCCAGCAAACGCGAGCTGTGATAGCCCATCATGACCAACTTTTGATGGAGCGCGAGCAACTGGAAGTCGAATGGCGTAACCAGTTGCTTGAGGAGCATGCGTTATCAGAACACAGCCGTGTCGAAGCCATGGCACGGCAGGATCAGGACATGATCCGTCCAGACAGTCGACGTGAAGTCATAGTGAGCCAATAGCGTGAAGGGAAAAACGAAACCGACCAATCAGCGAGCGAAAAAGCCAACACCGAATTTGATTCGGTGGCGCTTTGTCACGGTCTGTTTCTGTATTTCCCTTGCCATGGTCGCCTTGATTGCCCGCGCTGCATTCATTCAGGTCATCGAACCAGATCGCCTTCTTCAGGAAGGCGATATGCGTTCTGTCCGTGTCAAAGCCCTTCATTCCGCACGTGGCATTATTACCGATCGCAATGGCGAGTCATTGGCCGTCAGTGTGCCAGTCGAGGCCGTGTATGTGGATCCGGTGACTGTGTTTAAAAACGGTGGCCTGAAAGACATTGACCGCTGGTACGCGCTGGCTGATGTGTTGGGTATCGATCGTCAGGCAATGGTAAACCGCATCGAGCGTAATAAAACCAAACGCTTTATCTACCTGCAACGTCAGGTTGGCCCTGCTGTAGCTGACTATGTTTCCGGTCTTCGCTTACCGGGAATTGGCATGAATGATGAGTCCCGTCGTTTTTATCCGGCCGGTGAAGTCAGTGCTCACCTTGTGGGCGTAACTGGCATTGATGGTCGTGGCCTTGAAGGGATCGAACGTGGCTATGACGGTTGGCTGAGTGGCGAACCGGGCCGTCGTACCGTGCGCAAAGACCGCTATGGTCGCGTCGTGGAAGTGATTTCCAAAGAGGCCAAGGAAGAAGGCAAGCCACTTCAACTCAGTATCGATCAGCGCCTTCAGGCGATTTCTTATCGCGCAATTAAGCAAGCGGTTGCGGACTACCGTGCGACATCAGGCTCATTGGTCATGGTCGATGTGCGTACTGGTGAAGTACTGGCGATGGTGAATGCACCGTCGTACAACCCGAATAACCGCGCCGATCTGAAAAGCTTTAAAATGCGCAACCGTGCCATTACTGACGTTTTCGAGCCTGGCTCCACTATCAAACCTCTGGTGGTATTGGCAGCACTGGAAAACGGCGTAGCGGATGAGTCGACCATCATTGATACGGGTAACGGCGTGATGAGCATCGGTGGCGCGCGAGTTCGTGATGTTTCCAAAGTCGGTGAAGCAAATCTCCGTAAAATTCTCCAAAAATCCAGTAACATCGGTGTCAGTAAACTGTCTCTTTCTATGCCGGTCGAAGCACTGCTTGGCCTTTACAGCAGCTTTGGCATCGGCGACGCAACAGGTGTGAACCTGGTTGGTGAGTCTTATGGACTCTATCCGAACCGTCGTCGTTGGTCTGATTTTGAACGCGCGACGCTTTCCTTTGGTTATGGCCTTTCTATCACGCCGGCTCAGCTCGCCCGTGCTTACGCAGTACTTGGCGCGGAAGGTGTGAATCGCCCGCTGTCGATTTTGAAAACAGAATCCGTGGTACCGGGTAAACAGGTCGCATCACAAGAAAACACCCGAAAAGTCCTCGACATGCTGGAGTCCGTGACGCAGGAAGGCGGCAGTGCCCGCCGCGCAGCGGTTGACGGTTATCGTGTCGGGGCAAAAACAGGTACAGCGAAAGTTGCGGTGGCCGGTGGCTACGGTGATGAATATATCGGTTATACGGCGGGGATCGCACCTTTGAGCGAGCCGCGCATTGCCATGGTGGTGGTGATCAATGAACCCCAAGGCGACAAATATTACGGTGGTCAGGTTGCGGCCCCCGTGTTTTCTGACGTGATGAAGAGCGCGTTGCAGATCCTCAATATCGCACCGGACGCTCAGCAGCCATTTTTACAGATTGCTAATACGGACAATCGGAACTGATGCCGAACACGAGCTTTAAAGAATTATTGGCGCCTTGGTATGACGCCATCCCAGAGACACCTATTACCGGTTTGACGCTGGATAACCGCCAGATCCAACCGGGTGATGTATTTATTGCCGTTCAGGGGCATTCCCTGGACGCGCGACGTTTTATTCCTGCTGCTATTGAAGCCGGCGCAACGGCGGTGATTGCCGATGATGGTGATACTAACGGCCATTTTGATGTCACCTTGCAAAATGGTGTGCCTGTCGTTGCCTTCCCTCACTTGAAATCCACCCTGTCGGAAATTGCTGACCGTTTCTATCAATCACCCAGCAAAATGATGAAAGTGATTGGTGTGACAGGCACCAATGGTAAAACCACGGTGAGCCAGTTGGTTGCGCAGTGGATTGACCTGCTTGAAGGTAAAGCTGCAGTGATGGGAACCACAGGTAACGGCTTCCTTGATGCATTAGAGCCAGCTTTGAACACCACGGGCAGCGCGTTGGATATTCAGCAGCAACTGGCAGCGTTTAACCATCAGCGGGCGACTCACGTGGCGATGGAAGTGTCTTCTCATGGTTTGGTGCAAGATCGCGTGAAAGCCGTGGCTTTTGACGCTGCTATCTTCACTAACCTCAGCCGTGATCACCTTGATTACCATGGCACCATGGAAGCATACGCTGAAGCCAAGCTTCGCCTGTTTACCCATTATGGCTCACCGGTTTCCGTGATTAACGTTGACGATCAGGTTGGTGCAAACTGGGTCAGCAACATGCCGGAAGCGGTGGCGGTTTCTATGTTGGAGGACAATGTTGTTCAGCATCAAGGCCGCAAACTTTGGCTAACATCTGTTGACTACGCGACAAGCGGCGTGACCATCAGCTTTGACTCTTCATGGGGCGCTGGCCAATTTACCGCGCCACTGGTTGGCGAATTCAATGTGATGAACCTTTTGGTCAGCCTGACCACGCTTTTGGGACTTGGCTACGAAAAAGAAGCCCTGATGGCTACTGCCAGCAAATTGCAGGCGGTGATTGGGCGCATGGAAGTTTTTCATCGCGCTGACAATCCCATGCTGGTGGTGGATTACGCTCACACCCCCGATGCCCTTGAAAAAGCGCTGATGGCTCTTCGCCGTCATTGCGACGGTAAGCTTTGGTGTATTTTCGGTTGTGGTGGCGACAGGGATACAGGTAAACGCCCAATGATGGCAGACATTGCTGAAAGATTGGCTGATGTCGCTATTCTGACCGACGACAATCCCCGCTCTGAATCTCCGGAAGCGATTGTGGCTGACATGCTTAAAGGCATGGTCGATCCCGATCTGGCTATTATCCTTCACGACCGCGCGGAAGCGTGTAGCTATGCATTTGAAAATGCGTCAGAAAAAGACGTGATTCTGGTCGCAGGAAAAGGACACGAAGACTATCAAGTGCTGGCATCAGGTACTGTTCACTATTCCGATCGTGAGACCGTACGCCGTTTGTTGGAGGAAGAGGCATGATCCCAGTTTCATTGAAATCACTGCAGACTGTTTTAGACGCTGATCTGGTCGGCGAAGATGTGGTGATTGATGCCGTTTCCACCGACACGCGAACGCTTGGCAATGGTGCTTTGTTTGTCGCGCTGGTGGGCGAGCGATTCGATGCCCATGATTTTGTAGAAACTGCGCATGAAAATGGCGCGTCAGCGCTTTTGGTTTCCAAACCTGTCGATGTCGCACTGCCACAACTGATTGTGAAAGACACCAAGCTGGCTTTGGGGCAACTGGGCGCATGGGTGAAATCTCAATGTGACGTGAAGACGATTGCGCTCACAGGTAGTTGCGGTAAAACCACAGTCAAAGAAATGCTGGCTGCCATTTTGTCTCCAAAAGGTCAGACGCTTTATACCGCCGGCAACTTCAACAATGACATCGGTGTACCGCTGACTTTGCTTCGCCTACAACCTTCCGATGAGTACGCGGTGATGGAACTGGGCGCTAACCATATTGGTGAAATTGCCTATACCACGTCTTTGGTTAAGCCTGATCTGGCGATGGTCACCAATCTGGCTGCTGCGCATTTGGAAGGCTTCGGTTCCCTTGATGGCGTAGCGAAAGCCAAAGGTGAAATCTTCCAGGGGCTTGCTGACGGCGAGCTTGCCATCGTTAATCAGGACAGCAATGGTGGCGCATTTTGGGATGACGTACTGAAAAGTAAGCAAGTACTTACCATGACAGTGACTGACAAGCCTGCAGACTACCGTGCCGAGAATATTCATCAGGTCGATAACGGCTGTTATGCCTTCGAACTGGTTTCACCGCAAGGCACCTATCCGGTGACACTCAGCCTTCCCGGTGAACACAACGTGGCGAACGCGATTCTTGCTGCCATTGCTGCGACCAAAATCGATAGTAAGGTGACGATGGATGATGTGATCCGAGGTCTCGCTTCTGTGTCGCCTGTCAAAGGTCGCGGTGCGATAAGCTTCCCGCGCCCGGGTCTTCGCCTGATTGATGACAGTTACAACGCCAGTCTCGCAGCAATGAAAGCGGCGGTGGATTTACTGGATGGCTTCGACGGCGACAAAGTCATCGTCTTGGCTGATATGGGGGAGATGGGCGAACATTCCGAATCGGTGCATGGAGAAGTTGCAGAGCACCTCAGCAAAGCCTCTATCCAAACCGTGATTACTTATGGACCTGCCAGCGCCGCGATCAGCGAACGTTGCGGGGGTCAGCACTTTGAAGATAAAAGCGCATTGATTGCGCATGTAGTAGAACTGATGAAAACAAAACGCGAAGTATCCGTTTTGGTCAAAGGGGCCAACGGAATGAAGATGTCTGAAGTGGTTGCAGCACTAGAGGAGGCAGCCAAATGCTAGATTGGCTATCAGATATCCTAACCCAACACATTCCGTTTTTCCGACTGTTTGATTATCTGACATTCCGCGCCATCCTGAGCGTGTTGACTGCATTGACGCTGTCACTTTGGATGGGGCCTCGCCTGATTGCCCGTTTGCAGATGCTGCAAATTGGTCAGGTCGTGCGTAACGAAGGTCCAGAGTCTCATTTCAGCAAGCGTGGTACGCCGACCATGGGCGGCATCATGATTTTGACCGCGATTACGGTCACTGTGCTGCTGTGGGCTGACTTATCCAACCCTTACGTCTGGGCGGTATTGTTTGTGACACTGGGTTACGGTGCCGTTGGTTTTGTTGATGACTACCGTAAAGTGGTACGCAAGAACACAGACGGCCTGATTGCCCGCTGGAAGTATTTCTGGCAATCCGCCATTGCGCTGGTGGTGGCCTTCGCGCTCTATATTCACGGTAAAGATACTGCAGCCACCCAACTTGTGGTGCCTTTCTTCAAAGACATAATGCCTCAGCTTGGCTTGTTCTACATCGTCTTCACCTATTTTGTGATTGTTGGCTCAAGTAACGCAGTGAACCTCACTGATGGTCTTGATGGCTTGGCCATTATGCCGACTGTGATGGTAGCCAGTGGTTTTGCCTTTATTGCCTGGGCGACAGGTAACGTGAACTTTGCTGAATACCTGCACATCCCATATATCAAAGATGCCGATGAATTGGTGATTGTCTGTGCGGCGATTGTTGGCGCTGGTCTGGGCTTCTTGTGGTTTAACACCTATCCGGCCCAAGTATTTATGGGTGATGTGGGCTCACTGGCTCTGGGTGGTGCCCTAGGCACGATTGCCGTGCTGGTGCGTCAGGAGTTCCTGTTGGTGATCATGGGCGGTGTGTTCGTGATGGAAACCTTGTCAGTGATCCTGCAAGTGGGCTCTTACAAACTGCGTGGTCAGCGCATTTTCCGTATGGCGCCCATCCACCACCACTACGAATTGAAAGGCTGGCCAGAGCCGCGCGTGATTGTACGATTCTGGATTATTACCCTGATGCTGGTTCTTGCAGGACTGGCAACATTGAAGGTGCGCTAAATGAAGACAGACGCCGCGAAAAACATTGTGGTGATTGGGCTCGGTATGACCGGGCTTTCTGTCGTTAATCATCTTGTGAGAAAAGATGATGGCGCGACTGTGAAAGTGATTGATACCCGTGCAAACCCGCCTGGCGCAGAGCAGTTACCGAAAAATGTGGCATTGCACGCTGGTGGCTGGAATATGGATTGGTTGCTTTCAGCTGATCAGATTGTGGCAAGCCCAGGTATTGCGCTGGCAACGCCAGAGCTTAAAGAAGCGGCTGCGAAAGGCATTGAGATTGTCGGTGACATTGAACTCTTCGCCCGTGATGTAAACGCGCCAGTTATTGGTATTACCGGCTCAAACGGTAAAAGCACCGTGACCAGTCTGGTTGGTGAGATGGCAAAAGCGGCAGGCATTAATGTCGGTGTTGGCGGTAATATCGGCTTTGCAGCTTTGGATATGCTGGCCAATGAGCATGAGCTTTATGTACTGGAGCTGTCGAGCTTCCAGCTTGAAACGACCTCCTCCCTGAATTTGGAAGCGGCAGTGTTCCTCAATCTTTCAGAAGATCATATGGATCGCTATGAAGGGATGGATGACTACCGCGAAGCCAAATTGCGTATTTTCGACCAAACCAAACTGTCGGTCTGGAACCAAGACGATCTCCAAACCAAAAATACACAGTCCAAAGGCGACAATGTGCCTGCTATCAGCTTCGGCTTCACGTCAGGTGAGTACACACTCACCGAGAAAGACGGCGCAGAGTGGCTGACAGCAAAAGGTGAACCAGTGATGGCGGTGTCCGATATCGCGCTGGTGGGCCGTCACAACGTGGCTAACTGTCTGGCGGCGATGGCGCTGGCTGATGCTGTGGGTGTGAGCCGTGAAGCGCAATGTCAGGCAATGCGTGGATACCGAGGTTTACCTCATCGTTGTCAGCAAGTGATCAAACACAACGGCGTGCTTTGGGTGAATGACTCAAAAGCGACTAACCCCGCGAGCACTGAAGCGGCGCTTGATGGCCTGCAGTTGGCAGGGCGTCTGCATCTTTTGGTGGGTGGCGATGGCAAAGGCGCAGATTTTTCTTCGCTGAAACCTATCCTCGACAAGCTGAATGTGACTTTGTACTGCTATGGCCGAGATGGTCATGCTTTTACAAATCTGGTTGAGTCGCCCGTGGTGATTGAAACCATGCAGGAAGCCATGGATATCGCGGCATCGACCGCGAAACCTGGCGACATGGTGTTGTTGTCTCCAGCATGCGCTAGCTTCGATCAGTTCACCAACTTTATGGTGCGAGGCGATACCTTTGCTGCATACGCGCAAGAGATTGCACAGCGAAGCGCTGAGGAGAGCGTGACGGAATGATGAGTGCGAAGTGGGAAGACAACCGTCTGATGCGCTGGTTCTCGAATCCAGCGCCAACGGCATTGTATGACCGCCAACTGGTGTGGCTGTCATTCGGCCTGATGATGGTCGGTCTCATCATGGTGTCCTCTGCTTCCATTCCTGTTTCTGTCCGTCTGGTTGATGAGCCGTTTTATTTCGCCATGCGTCAGGGCGTCTATCTGGTAGGCGCACTCATCATTGCCGGCGTGGCTATGCAGATACCTTTGTCGCGTTGGCAACAACTCAGCATTCCTTTGCTTTTTATTTCGCTCGCGCTTTTGCTGGCGGTTCTGCTGGTCGGTAAATCGGTAAACGGTGCATCCCGTTGGCTGCCAATGGGCTTTTTTAACCTGCAGCCAGCAGAAGTGGCCAAATTATCACTCTTCCTGTTTATTGCAGGTTATCTTGTTCGTCGCCATGGTGAAGTCAGAGAAAGCGTCACCGGTTTTTTGAAACCACTGGCAGTGCTGGTGGTGATTGCTGGTCTTTTGCTGCTTCAGCCTGACCTTGGCTCTGTTGTCGTCATGTTTGTCACGACGGTGGGCATGCTATTTATTGCTGGCGCCAAGCTATGGCAGTTCGGTGTTCTGCTGTTTACCGGTCTTGGGCTGGTGGGTCTTTTGATTATTGCTGAGCCCTACCGTGTCGCTCGTGTGACCTCCTTCTTAGATCCTTGGCAAGACCCGTTTGGCAGTGGCTATCAGCTGACGCAATCTTTGATGGCCTTTGGCCGTGGCAGCTGGTGGGGTCAGGGGCTGGGGAATTCTATCCAGAAACTCGAATACCTACCGGAAGCCCATACGGACTTTGTTATTGCGGTGTTGGCAGAAGAGCTTGGCCTGATTGGCGTCACTGTCGTTTTGCTGATGGTATTCGCATTGGTTTTTCGTGCACTCTTTATCGGGAAGCGTTGCCTTGAAGCGAACCAGCTTTTCGGTGGTTTTCTGGCATTTGGTATTGGCATTTGGTTTGCTTTTCAGGCGCTGGTGAATGTCGGTGCAGCGGCAGGTATTATGCCGACTAAAGGTTTGACGTTACCGCTGGTCAGTTATGGCGGTTCCAGTTTATTTATTATGTCGACGGCGGTGGCGCTACTTCTTCGCATTGACCACGAATACCGTTTGGAAACGGCGCAGGCGCACCAACGAATTGTCTCTCATGAAAAACGAAAACGAACAAAAGCATAAACGATTATTGGTGATGGCTGGTGGAACCGGCGGTCACGTTTTCCCTGGACTTGCGGTAGCGAAAGAGTTGCAGGAACAAGGTTGGGAAATTCGCTGGCTGGGAACGGCAGACAGGATGGAAGCGGATTTGGTGCCAAAACATGGCATTGAGATCGACTTTATTGAAGTAAAAGGGCTGCGTGGTTCGGGCTTTGCGCGTAAACTTCTCGCCCCTTGGATGGTACTTAATGCTGTTGTTCAGGCAAAGCGCCATATCAAAAACTGGGAACCTAATGCTGTGCTGGGAATGGGCGGATATGTGAGTGGACCAGGTGGTTTGGCTGCATGGTTAAGCGGCATTCCTGTTGTCCTCCACGAGCAAAATGCCGTCGCAGGGTTAACCAACCAATGGTTGGCAAAGATCGCCAAGCGTGTGTTGCAGGCTTTTCCTGGTGCGTTTGTTAACAAAGAAGTCGTTGGCAATCCGGTAAGAAAGGATGTTTGCGCCTTGCCAGAACATAAGGTTTATGTAGATGGCACACCGCTGAAAGTACTGGTGATGGGAGGCAGCCAGGGGGCTCGAATCTTAAACCACACAGTGCCTGAAGCGATGGCGAAGTTGAACCGTGAAGTGGTGATTCGTCATCAGGCCGGTAAAGGCAATCAGGCAGACACGGCGGAGCGCTTCCAGAAAGCGGGGGTGGCGAATGCTGAAGTCACTGAGTTTATTGATGATGTCGCTGAAGCCTACGATTGGGCAGACATCCTGATTTGTCGCTCTGGCGCTTTGACGGTATCGGAAGTGTCTGCTGCAGGTGTGCCGTCGATCTTCGTTCCTTTCCAGCATAAAGATCGCCAGCAGGCACTGAATGCCGAGCACCTCGTCGAGAGTGGCGCGGCGCTAATGATAGAACAACCGGATTTGAGTGCTGACGCATTGGCGGCGGCACTGGAAGATAAAGATTCATCGTCATTGATGGCGATGTCGAAGGCCGCTAAAGCCGCAGCAATTACCAATGCTGCTGAGCGTGTGGCCAGTGTCATCAAAGACGTAGCGAAGTAGAGAACAAAGTGATGGGCAAATTTGATAGTCATCAATTAGAAAAAATTCGAACCATGGTGCCGGAAATGCGCCGTGTGAAGCGCATTCACTTTGTGGGTATTGGCGGTGCCGGTATGTGCGGTATTGCGGAAGTGCTGATCAACGAAGGTTATGAAATTACGGGCTCTGACCTTTCTGAGAATGCAGTGACTCAGCGTTTGGAGAGTAAAGGCGCTAAAGTTTTCTTCGGTCACGCCGAGACCAATGTCGATGGCGCTAGCGTCGTAGTGGTTTCTACGGCTATCCGTCAGGACAACCCAGAGCTGGTTGCCGCGAAGGCTGCACGTATCCCAGTGGTTCGCCGTGCAGAGATGTTGGCCGAGTTGATGCGTTACCGCCATGGTATTGCCGTTGCAGGTACGCACGGTAAAACCACCACTACAGCTTTGACCACGCTGATTTATCAGGAAGCAGGTCTGGATCCGACGTTTGTGAACGGTGGTCTGGTAAAAAGTGCTGGTACCAATGCGCGTTTGGGCTGTAGCCGCTACCTGATTGCAGAAGCCGATGAAAGTGATGCTTCTTTCCTGCACTTGCAGCCGATGGTGGCGATTGTCACCAACATCG
Source organism: Grimontia sp. SpTr1 (assembly GCF_947387585.1). Taxonomy (NCBI): domain Bacteria; kingdom Pseudomonadati; phylum Pseudomonadota; class Gammaproteobacteria; order Vibrionales; family Vibrionaceae; genus Grimontia; species Grimontia sp. SpTr1. The sequence goes on along the minus strand of NZ_CANDOD010000012.1, from coordinate 75,204 downwards.
AAGCGGATCATATGGATACCTATGGTGGCAACTTCGACAACCTGAAGCAGACTTTTATCGATTTTCTGCACAAGTTGCCTTTCTACGGTCAGGCAGTGATGTGTGTTGACGATCCTGTGGTGCGTGAGTTGATCCCAAGCATTGGACGTCAGGTGATCACTTATGGTTTCTCGGAAGATGCTGACGTGCGCCTGAAAGATTACCGTCAGGAAGGTCAGAAAGGTATTTTCACCATTTTGCGTGCTGGCAAACCGGAGATTCACATCGAACTGAATATTCCAGGCCGACACAATGCATTGAATGCGGCAGCTGCGGTTGCAGTGGCAACGGAGGATGGTGTGGAAGATGACGCTATTTTGCGTGCACTGGCGAGCTTTGAAGGCACTGGCCGTCGCTTTGACCAACTGGGTTTGTTCCCGGTGGAAGACGGCCATGCGCTGCTGGTGGATGATTACGGTCACCACCCCAGCGAAGTGGATGTCACCATTCAAGCTGCGCGTGCGGGTTGGGAAGATAACCGCCTGGTCATGGTGTTCCAGCCACACCGTTACAGCCGCACCCGAGATTTGTATGACGATTTCGCCAATGTGCTTGAACAGGTTGACGTATTGCTGATGCTGGATGTGTATTCTGCTGGTGAAGCGCCAATTGCGGGTGCAGATGGCCGAAGTCTTTGTCGCACTATTCGTGGCCGAGGAAAAATCGATCCGATCTTTGTACCGGATGTGGATGCTTTACCTGCAGCGTTAGCCGCAGTGATTCAACCGGGCGACCTGGTGCTGACACAAGGTGCAGGTGATATTGGTAAAGTGGCTAGAAAACTGGCCGAATTAAAGCTGGATAAAAAGGCGTTGAGCGAGCAGGGATAAACCTGAATACATGCGGAATGACTGAGCTTGGGCAGAGTGATGTCTAACTTTTAACCTGTTTTTGGTTGTTTTGCATGTATTTGATCTCAGCTTCATCACTTCAACGCCAAGAAGGGTTGGTGACCTGTCAAACTGACCGTTATAATCGGTCGGCTTTGCTAAGGCAAAGCCGCAGGTTGCCTGATGATAGAGAGGCAATAGCCTGATATGACAAATGTGACCGTAGAGGACATACCGGCTCAGCCTTCAATGTTGAAAGAACATTGGGGGGGGCTGGTGTTTTTAGTATTTGTCATTCTGGCTATCCTCTGGTCATTGCTCCGTGTCATCACCTGGATGGGGGACGAAGAGCAATTGCCGTTGTCCCAGATTATTGTACAAGGTGAGCTGGAACACTTAACACCATTGGAAGTGCGCAATGCGGTGCTACAACTCGGTGGTTTGAACAGCTTTATGATTCAGGATGTGGATGATATCCACAGTGCAATTTCTGCACTGCCTTGGGTCGCGAATGTCGCCGTCCGAAAGCAATGGCCGGATACGATCAAAGTCAATGTGACTGAATACCAGCCTCAGGCAGTCTGGAATGGATCGTTTCTTTTGGATGTTGGCGGGGACGTGTTTGGCGCGGATCCTGCTGAGGTAAAAAATTTGGGCTTAGTTTCATTACATGGCCCAGATGGTAGCGAAAAAGAAGTGCTGGAAGCGTGGCGCGAAATGCGTGGCATTCTGGCTCCAACAAAATTAGAAATTGCTGCCTTGGCGCTCAATGAGCGCCGCTCGTGGCGAATTGTCACCCGGGATGGGGTGCGCATTGAATTAGGACGTGAGTCCCGCAACGAGCGATTAAAACGCTTTGTCGCACTGCTTGATGATTTCAAGTCGACCGACAGAGCGATTCAATATGTGGACTTGCGCTATGACACTGGTGCTGCGGTAGGCTGGAAAGCTCCGGAAGTAGAAGCCAGTGACGAGAATACCTGAGAGTAGGTGGAATGAAACAAACAACTGACAGACCGCTGATTGTTGGATTGGATATCGGAACCTCCAAGGTTTCTGTTCTGGTCAGTGAGATTTTGCCTGACGGTGCGATCAATGTGCTGGGTGTGGGCTCTACACCTTCACAAGGCATGGATAAAGGCGGTGTCAACGATCTTGAGTCTGTTGTTAAATCAGTGGAGCGCGCGGTTAACGACGCAGAGCTGATGTCTGACTGCAAGATTCGTTCAGTCTATCTGTCGCTATCAGGAAAGCATATTCATTGCCAGACCGAACGTGGTATGGGAACGATTTCCGATGAGGAAGTCACACAGGATGACGTCGACATGGTAATTCACACGGCGAAGTCGGTGAAGATCAGCGACGAGCAGCGCGTGCTGCACGTTATCCCGCAGGAATACAAAATCGACTATCAGGAAGGGATTAAGAATCCTGTTGGTCTTTCCGGTGTGCGTATGGAAGCCAGCGTGCACCTTATCACTTGTCACAACGATACTGCGCGAAATATCGAAAAAGCGGTGGAACGTTGTGGCCTGAAAGTGGACCAATTAATTTTCTCTGGTCTGGCGGCAAGCCATGCAGTCATCACTGCCGACGAGAGAGAGTTGGGGGTATGCGTCGTCGATATTGGCGGCGGAACCATGGACATTGCCGTATGGACTGGCGGCGCTTTGCGTCATGCAGCCGTGATTCCTTACGCTGGAAATGTCATCACCAGCGACATTGCTTATGCCTTCGGTACACCTCTTAGTGACGCTGAGAAAATCAAAGTGAAGCATGGGTGTGCGTTAAGCGAGTTGGTGAACAAAGATGCCAAGGTCAATGTGCCAAGCGTTGGAGGTCGTCCTTCACGGAGCCTGCAGCGTCAAACACTGGCCGAAGTCATTGAACCGCGTTGCAGCGAATTGCTGGGGTTGGTGCAGCAAGAGTTGGAACGTGTTCAGGAACGTCTACGCGGACAAGGTGTAAAACACCAACTGGCCGCAGGTATCGTCCTTACGGGTGGTGCTGCGCAAATGCATGGGCTGGTGGAATGCGCTGAGCGCGTCTTCCAGAACCAGGTACGCGTGGGGCTTCCTGATGGTGTGACAGGGCTGACTGACTATGTCAACGCAACCTATCACGCCACTGCAGTTGGGTTACTGCATTACGGCAAAGAAAACCTATTGAACGAATCGAGCGAGCCGGAGCCTAAAAGAACTGTATCAGGCATGTTCAGTAAACTTAGTGGCTGGCTTAAGAAAGAATTTTAAACCTGATGCGAACAGGAAAGACGGAGAGAACACATGTTTGAACCGATGATGGAAATGTCCAACGATGCAGTAATTAAAGTCGTTGGTGTTGGCGGCGGCGGTGGTAATGCAGTCGAGCACATGGTGCGTGAGTCAATTGAAGGGGTGGAGTTCATCACTGTCAATACTGATGCACAGGCTCTGCGCAAGACAGCGGTAAGCACCGTTATCCAAATTGGTGGCGATATCACAAAAGGTCTGGGTGCGGGTGCAAACCCACAGGTAGGCCGTGAATCTGCAATGGAAGATCGCGAAGCGATTAAAGCTGAGCTCGAAGGTGCCGATATGGTATTTATCGCAGCAGGCATGGGCGGTGGTACCGGTACCGGTGCGGCTCCTGTGATTGCTGAGGTAGCGAAAGAGCTGGGCATTCTGACCGTAGCGGTAGTGACCAAGCCATTCAGCTTCGAAGGTAAGAAGCGTATGGCGTTTGCAGAACAGGGTATCGAAGAGCTTTCCAAGCACGTCGATTCTCTGATCACTATCCCTAACGAGAAGTTGCTGAAAGTTCTGGGTCGCGGCATCACCTTGCTGGATGCGTTTGCGAAAGCAAATGATGTATTGCGTAACGCAGTACAGGGCATCGCAGAGCTGATCACTCGTCCTGGCCTTATCAACGTCGACTTTGCGGACGTCCGCACTGTGATGTCTGAAATGGGCCATGCCATGATGGGTAGCGGCGTTGCAACCGGTGAAGACCGTGCAGAAGAAGCCGCTGAAATGGCAATTTCAAGCCCACTGCTGGAAGATATTGATCTGGCAGGCGCACGTGGTGTTCTGGTGAACATTACGGCAGGTTTTGATATGCGACTGGATGAATTTGAAACTGTGGGCAACACTGTTAAAGCGTTCGCCTCAGATAACGCCACTGTGGTTATCGGTTCGTCCATGGATCCAGAAATGAGTGACGAACTTCGTGTGACTGTGGTCGCTACAGGTATTGGTAACGAGCGTAAGCCGGACATCACTTTGGTGCCAGGCACACAGCAAAAACCAGCACCGGTAGAAAATAAGGCACAACCTTTGCAAGAAACACCAAAGGCGGCAACGCCTGTGCAAGGTGGACGTCCTGCAGAACCGTCTGTTCAACCACAGACTTCTAACGTTGCACCGAAGCCGAAACAGGAACAAGACTACCTAGATATCCCTGCGTTTTTACGTAAACAAGCGGATTAACAATAGGCAGTGCTTGGTTTGTATACAGCAGCATGGTATCATGCTGCCCGTTTTGCCCTAGTGTGACACTGTAATGAGTGATTTGGGGCGCAAAAACAAGTATTCAGTTGGGAATGGCAGATGATTAGACAAAGAACATTAAAAACTATTGTTCAGACGACCGGAGTTGGTTTGCACTCTGGCCGTAAGGTCACCTTGATCCTGCGCCCGGCTGCAGCGAACACAGGCGTGATTTATCGCCGTACTGACCTGAACCCACCGGTAGATTTTCCGGCGGATCCAGCGTCTGTGCGCGACACCATGCTGTGTACTGCACTGGTTAATGATGATGGCGTACGTATCTCAACCGTTGAGCACCTTAATGCTGCTCTGGCTGGTATGGGCATCGATAACGTGATTATCGAAGTAGACGCACCAGAGATTCCAATCATGGACGGCAGCGCAAGCCCGTTCATTTATCTGCTGCAATCTGCGGGTATTGAAACACTTAATGCACCAAAACGTTTTGTACGCATTAAGAAACCTGTTCGCATCGAAGACGGCGACAAGTGGGCAGAGCTGCTGCCGTATGACGGCTTCCGCCTCGACTTCGCCATCGATTTCAATCACCCGGCAATTGAAGCAGAGCAACAAAATCTGGTGTTGGACTTCTCTTCTCAGTCTTTCATCAAAGACATCAGCCGCGCACGTACCTTTGGTTTCATGCGTGATATCGAGTACCTACAGTCACGTAACCTGTGCCTGGGTGGTAGCTTTGATTGTGCCATCGTCCTTGATGATTACCGCATCCTGAACGAAGAAGGCCTGCGTTTTGACAATGAGTTGGTGAAACACAAAGTATTGGATGCCATTGGTGACCTTTACATGTGCGGCCACAACATCATTGGTGAAATGCGTGCTTATAAGTCAGGCCATGCACTGAATAACCAGTTGCTGCGTGCAGTACTGGCTGATCAGGAAGCATGGGAATGGGCGACATTTGAAGATGAGCAGACGCTCCCAGTGACATTCGCACAACCAGGTATGGTTCTGGCATAAGCCAAAGAACAACAAAAAAACCGAAGCCAAGGCTTCGGTTTTTTTATGGCTGCGGGAAGGTGATTATTCTTCTCGGTTCGACATCGCTGCGATAGCTTCAAGCCGCTTTTTGACCTTATCTGGCGCGCTTTCCGCAATAGCCTTGAGATATTCTGCGGCCATTGGACTCACTTTACGCCACTTTTTCTCCGCTTCTTTAGTCTCTTCCTGTCTGACAAGGTCAACAGCCAGCGCAGGGTTTACCTTAATCTCAATCGTCATTAGAGACGGGAGCGTATCTCTTCGAAGTGCGGACATCAGTGTATGTCTGTCATAGTTGAGCCTAGTAGCCCATGCAGAAGAGCCGCATTCCAGAATCAAAATACCATCACGGTAATTCGCTACGCGGCATTGTTTTGCCGATTGGGCTGGAAGCAAAGCCTGAACCTGCTCATTAAGCTGGGAAAGCGCCATGGCTCGTTGACGCACCTGTCCGGTCAATGAGTTTTCCAGCAGCTCCTGGGCGGCTTGTGGTCGATGGTCTCGCATTGATGTCTGTTATCCCAAATTGGCTTAGTTAAAGAGTATCAATTCCCGGCTGTTCTCTCCATGTCATCCCTGCATAAACCTTGATATGGCGTAATAACTTTGCACCATAACTGAACATAAACTGCACTAAAAAGGTTCTAGTCAATGAACGGGTTCTAATTTTTGTCAACGAAAGTCGATGAACCCGCATTACAGGTGGGATGAGCGATAGATATGCCTTATTATAATCAGCCTTGAAGTACCTTAGCGTGATTAACTGATTCTCAGGCCTTGAAATCTGACTCCAAAGGCACCAGATCAACGCTATAACGCATCGTTAATTCTTCCGAAAGAATTTTGGCAGAGGGATATGCTGATTGTTCTCTGCCGCACTGGATCCAGGCTTTGGCCAATATGCTAAAGCGACAAAATGAGAGAAACGGCAAAGCCATGTTATCGAAACTAATTACCAAAGTAATCGGAAGCCGCAATGACCGCACACTGCGTCGCCTTCGCAAAGTTGTAAATGAAATCAACAACCTTGAACCGCAATTTGAAGCGCTCAGCGATGAAGAGCTGAAAGCCAAAACTGCTGAATATCGCCAACGTATCGAGCAAGGTGAATCACTGGACGCTATTCTGCCGGAAGCCTTTGCTACCGTGCGTGAAGCGTCTAAGCGTGTTTACGGCATGCGTCACTTCGACGTTCAGATGATTGGCGGCATGGTACTGAACAATGGCCAAATCGCAGAGATGCGTACCGGTGAAGGTAAAACCCTTACGGCTACCCTGCCAGCTTATCTGCACGCCCTGACGGGCAAAGGCGTTCACATCGTCACAGTGAATGACTATCTGGCGAAGCGTGATGCCGAAACCAACCGTCCGCTGTTTGAATTCCTGGATATGACAGTTGGCGTGAACGTGCCGAACATGCATCCGCAAGAGAAAAAGCAAGCCTACCTTGCAGACATTCTTTACGGAACGAACAACGAGTTTGGTTTCGATTACCTTCGCGACAACATGGCATTCCGTGCAGAAGACCGCGTTCAGCGCTCCCGCTACTTTGCAGTAGTGGATGAAGTTGACTCCATCCTTATCGATGAAGCGCGTACTCCTCTTATTATTTCTGGCCCTGCAGAAGACAGCTCTGATATGTACACCCGTATCAACGCGCTGATCCCACAGCTGGTTCGCCAGGACAAAGAAGACAGCGAAGAGTACCGTGGTGACGGCCATTTCACTGTCGACGAAAAGGGCAAGCAAGCTCACCTGACAGAAACCGGTCAGGAGTTTGTTGAAGAGCTGCTGAAGAAAAATGGCCTGATGGAAGAGCACGACACCCTGTACTCTCCAGCCAATATCACTTTGCTTCACCACATCAATGCAGCATTGCGTGCACACGTACTGTTTGAAAAAGACGTTGATTACATCGTGAAAGACGATGAAGTCATCATCGTTGACGAACACACAGGCCGTACTATGCCTGGCCGTCGTTGGTCTGAAGGTCTACACCAGGCTGTTGAAGCCAAAGAAGGCGTGAAGATCCAGAATGAAAACCAGACGCTGGCATCGATCACTTTCCAGAACTTCTTCCGTCTCTACGATCGTCTGTCAGGTATGACAGGTACCGCAGATACCGAAGCGTTCGAATTCCAGTCAATTTATGGTCTGGATACCGTGGTTATTCCAACCAACAAACCAATGGTCCGTGATGATATGGCGGATCAGGTTTACATGACTGAACGCGAGAAATTCAACGCGATCATCGAAGATATCAAAGAACGCAGCGAGAAAGGCCAGCCTTCACTGGTGGGTACGGTGTCGATTGAAAAATCAGAGCTGCTTTCGAATGCACTGAAGAAAGCGGGTGTTAAACACTCAGTACTGAACGCAAAATTCCACGCATCAGAAGCAGACATTGTTGCTGAAGCGGGTGCGCCGGGTGCGGTGACCATCGCGACCAACATGGCGGGTCGTGGTACCGATATCGTGTTGGGTGGTAGCTGGCAGACTGAAGTTGCTAAGTTGGAAAACCCATCAGAGCAACAAATTGACGATATCAAAGCGAAATGGCGTGAGCGTCATGACGCAGTGAAAGCGGCGGGTGGTCTCCACATCATTGGTACCGAGCGTCATGAATCTCGCCGTATCGATAACCAGCTACGTGGCCGTTCTGGTCGTCAGGGTGACCCAGGCTCAAGCCGTTTCTACCTGTCGATGGAAGATTCACTGATGCGTATCTTTGCTTCTGAGCGTGTGTCGAACATGATGAAGAAGCTGGGTATGGAAGAAGGCGAAGCGATTGAGCACCCATGGGTGAACAAGGCGATTGAAAACGCCCAGCGTAAAGTGGAAGGCCGTAACTTCGATATTCGTAAGCAGCTGCTGGAATTCGATGACGTCGCCAACGACCAGCGTAAGGTGGTTTACGAGCTACGTGATGAGCTGATGGAAAATACCGACATCAGCGAAATGATTGAGCAAAACCGTGAAGACATCGTCAATGCGGTGATTGATCAGTACATCCCGCCACAATCTCTGGAAGAGATGTGGGATATCGCAGGACTTGAAGGTCGCTTGAAAGCTGACTTCGACGTTGAGCTTCCTTTGCAGCAGTGGTTGGACAACGACGACAAGTTGTATGAAGAGCAACTGCGTGAGCAGATCCTGAACAACATCGTTGATGTATACCAATCGAAAGAAGCGGCTGTGGGGGCTGAAACCCTACGCAACTTCGAAAAAGCGGTCATGCTGCAAACGCTGGATACGCTTTGGAAAGAGCACTTGGCGGCAATGGACCACCTGCGTCAGGGTATCCACCTGCGTGGTTATGCACAGAAGAACCCGAAACAGGAATACAAGCGCGAATCGTTTGAACTGTTTGAAGGCCTGCTGGAATCACTGAAATCAGACGTGATCATGACACTGAGTAAAGTGCGCGTTCAGCAGCCAGAAGAAGTGGATCGCATGGAAGAGCAGCGCCGCGCGCAGGCAGAAGCCGCAGCGCGCCGCCAGCAAATGAACCATGCCGAAGCGGAAAACCCATTGGCTGACGGCGAATCACAAAGCGCTTCGTCTGAAACTGTGGTTCGTGATGGCCGTAAAGTAGGTCGTAACGAGCCTTGCCCTTGTGGTTCCGGTAAGAAGTTCAAGCAGTGTCACGGTAAGATTGATTAAACCCTAGGGGCTGTTGACCCTTGGTGATGATTTTTGCAGCAGTTTGTGGGGGATTTTATGCAAGGCAGAGGCTTCGATGTGTAGCTGGCCTACATGAGAAGCCGATAACGCCGCAGAAATTCCCCACAAACGCTGCCCGAAGGGTTCTGCTCTAAGCGTTTTATGCTTTGTTGAGGTGTATTTGCTTAGAATGACTAGGCGGCACACACCTCGCCGCGCCTAAAACGCTTATAGCGAGAACAAAATTTAACCACCAAAGGTCAACAGCCCCTAAGCACGCAAAAGAAAAGGCCGCTTAGCGGCCTTTTTTATGGAAGTGAGATAATTAAATGGAAAAGAAACGACTTCATATCGCTGCAGGGATCATTTTGAACCCTGAAGCCAATGCGATTTTCATCACCCAGCGTCCAGCCAAGGCTCACAAAGGCGGCTTTTGGGAATTTGCCGGTGGTAAAGTCGAAGACGGCGAATCTGCTCTGGAAGCGGTTAAGCGAGAGCTTGAAGAAGAAGTGGGGATTACCGCTAAGACTATTGAGCCATTTATTTCACTGGCGCATGACTACCCTGATAAAGCGTTGGCTTTCGATTTCTTTCTTGTCAGAGAATTTGAAGGTAAACCGTTTGGTAAAGAAGGGCAGCCAGGAGAGTGGGTGGCTATCAGCCAGCTAGCAAACTATACCTTCCCCGAAGCGAACGATCCGGTGCTTGATAAAATCCGCGAGATTCTGGGTTAATTGTTTCAGTATGGAAAATGGGCTCCTAGGACCTAGGACCTAGGACCTAGGACCTAGGACCCTAGAAACCTGATATCTTTCTCAGTTATCTTCCGACCAGCCGTCACTGTCAGACATATCCGGTGCACCGGCAATACGCTTTTCTTCATCGGCCCATTCGCCAAGATCAATCAGTTGGCATTTCTTGCTACAAAACGGACGAAATGGGCTGACATCGCCCCAAACCACAGGAATGCCACATTGTGGGCAATTGACGATGGTTGGCTTTTCTTGACTCACAAAAACCTCTTTAATTAACAAACTGCCAGAGATAAGGCCATCATGTCTGGGACAGGCTGACTCTCATCAAATGGCATAAAACGGATGGCAAAACGCGACTTGTGACCGGATACCAACGGGAAGGCATTGTATTCATTCGAGAGTTGAATGCGTAGCAAGCTTGCTCCTTCCACATCCTGCTGATAAAACCCATTCACCACCGTACATGGCTGAAGGCCAGCACTGCCGCGGGTCAGACGCAACCAGAAGCTTAGCGCGTCATCCAGCGGAGCCAGAGTCTGCTTCCATTGCTCCGCATTAGATTGCTTGTGTGCCAGCGGCAGATTCAGCCAGTGGTGCAGAGAAGGCAAATCAAAACTGCAGGTACCACCAGGAATGGAAAAGCGTTGGCGGATAGATGACAGAAACTTATCTTCACGAAGCTTCTGGCCAAGGCGTGAACCCTGCAGCAATGCTTGCTGGATCTGGCGGCTTTCAAGCAATAGCGCTTTTAGTTGTTCAGTATCGACATTTGGCACATCGAGCCAGGTTTCGAGCTTGGCACGTTGTTTTTCTAAATCCTTGGCAAGGTCGCCCTTCACCTGTACCTGTTCCAAAATCTCAACCAAGTCGAACAGGCTGCGGAAAAAGACGCGCCACTGACCATCTTCAGTCAGCGTTGAGGATTGGTTGATTTGATCGAGAAGATACTCAAGACGCAGGTATACACGAACCTGCTCGGTAAGGGGATGCTCGTAAAGGGTGTCACTGCTCATCTTGCTTCCCGTTTATTGCGCCACCAGAGCGAGATACTGGTGGTGCAGTGTTTCAATCTGTTCTGACAGCGGTTTGCTGTCATTTTCATTAAAGATGATATCGTCAGCGGCTTCGAGTCTCTGTTGACGAGTAGCCTGCGCGGCGAGAATATTTTTGACCTGCTCTTCTGGCACTTGGTCCCGTTGGGTTGTCCGGGTCACCTGCGTGGCTTCGCTGACATCGACAACCAGCACACGCTGGCAAAGCGATTGAAGACCGTTTTCCACCAGAAGGGGAATGACCAGCAGGCAATATGGTGACTTGGCCTGAGCGGTTTGGGTAATCATCTCTTGTCTGATCTTGGGATGCAACAGGCCGTTAAGCCATTCCTTGTCTTCTGGATGAGAGAAAACATGCTCGCGCAGTGCACCTCGGTTCAGCGTGCCGTCGTCATTGAGCATGGAAGCGCCAAACTTCTCTGAAATGGCTTTCAAGCCTTCAGAGCCCGGTTCAACCACTTGTCTGGCAATCACATCGGCATCAATCACTTCAATGCCTTTTTCCGCGAACAGGTTGGCAACCGTGGTTTTTCCACTACCAATGCCGCCTGTAACGCCTACCACGTATGCCATGAATCAGTAACCCAGATAAGAAGTTAAGTACCAGTCGATGATCTTATTGCCCCAGAGCAAACTGATCCACCCCGCAATCGCAAGATACGGTCCAAATGAGAAAGGCGTTTCTTTTCCGGTGCCTTTGACACGCATCATAATGATGCCGCCAATCGCACCGACAAACGAGGCCATCAGCACCACCATCGGCAGTGCTTGCCAGCCAAGCCAAGCGCCAAGAGCCGCTAATAGCTTAAAGTCACCATATCCCATTCCTTCCTTTCCTGTCAGGATTTTAAACAGTTGGAATACAGTCCAAAGGGAGAGATAACCTGCCATGGCACCGATAACCGCATCTTGCAGCGACACCGGAGAAACGCCAACAAGCGCGAGCAAAATACCCGCCCACATCAGAGGAAGTGTCATTTGATCCGGCAGCAGCATGGTGTCGAGGTCGATAAAGCAAAGGGCGATAAGTGTGAAAGTCGCGCCAATTACTGCTAATGACCAATACCCAGTCAAGGTGAATGCCACAAAGCCTGAAAGGACTGCTGTCAGGATTTCGATGAGAGGATAGCGAACGCTGATTTTAGTTTTGCACGAGCGGCATTTACCGCCAAGGATCAGCCAGCTCAACAAAGGAATGTTGTCGATAGCGCGAACTGGCGCTTGGCAAGAAGGGCAATGAGACCGTGGCAAGCTCAGGTTGAAGATGTCGCTTTCCTTTGGAGCCGGCATGTCATCAGGAAAGCACTCATGGCATTCCTGTCGCCACTGGCTTTCCATCATTTTGGGAAAGCGGTAAATCACCACATTGAGAAAACTGCCCACGATCAGGCCAAACAGCGAGGCGAGAAAAACATACAGACCCGGAGAGTCAAAAAGCCAGTCCATCAATCAATCCTGTGTAAATGGTGGTAGGGTCTGTTGACCTTTGTTGGTTGAATTTTGTTCTCGCTATAAGCGTTTTAGGCGCGGCGAGGTGTGTGCTACCTAGTCATTCTAAGCAAATACACCTCAACAAAGCTTAAAACGCTTAGAGCAGAACCCTTCGGGCAGCGTTTGTGGGGACTTTCTCCTGCGTTATCGGCTTCTCATGTAGGCCAGCTACACATCGAAGCCTCTGCCTTGTATAAAGTCCCCACAAACCGCTGCAAAAATCATCACCAAAGGTGAACAGACCCTAGGTATGATAACGACTTGTGCCGCTTCGCTCCATGTGAAATGAAGCAGTTAGCGGCACAAAACAGAGAAGGGTCGGAAGCCTAGCCCATTACACTCATCAGGTTGAACATCGGAAGATACATCGCCACCACCAGTGAGCCGATAAGCAGGCCCAAAGTGACAATGATCATCGGCTCAAGAATCTTACCGAGATTGTCGACCGTGTTATCCACGTCGGCTTCATAGATACCAGCCACTTTATTCAGCATGTCATCCAGCGCACCAGACTCTTCTCCGATCATCACCATCTGGATCATCATGTCCGGGAACTCGCCGGTTTCCTTGATGGAGCGGTGAAGAGGGCGGCCGCCAGATGTTTGCTTATGTACTTCCTCTATAACCATTTTAAAGTGGCTGTTATTGGCCGTTTTCCCTGCGGCAGATAACCCATTGAGGAGCGGAATACCCGCACTAAACGTGGTCGCCAACGTACGGGTGAAACGAGAAATGGTGGCTTTGGTCAGCACGTCCCCAATCACGGGAATATGCAGGGATAATTTGCTGACTTTAAGACGGAAGCTGTAGCTTTTATTCACGCAGCCTTTAAAGGCTGTAACAGCCAGAATGATCGCAACGAGCATATAAAGTCCGTAGTCCCGAATCGCATCTGATACGTTTAATACCTTTTGGGTAAACCAAGGGAGTTCTGCCCCGAAAGAAGAAAACACATCTTTGAAAGTTGGGATCACGAAGATCAGCATGCCGATGGTCACGGCTATGGCGATAACGCAGACTATAGAAGGATAGATCATCGCCTTAACCACTTTCGAGCGGGTTTCCTCGCTCTTCTCGCGATAGACACAAATGCGCGCAAAGATTTGTTCCAATCGACCGGTTTGTTCACCGGTGGCAACCAAATCACAGTAAAACTGATCAAAAAGAGGTGAGCTCGCTTTCATCGATTGCGCCAGTGAGGATCCTGCTTCAATGTGGCTGTAAATCTGGCTGATGATCAGCTTCATTTCTGCTTTCTTTGCGCTGGCTTTTAGCAGTCTCAGCGTTTCTCCCAGCGGCACGCCCGCTTCCAGCATGGTTGCCATTTGGCGGGAAAACAGGGTGATATCTTTCGCCGTCGCCGAGTTTCTGCGGCGAACCCAGGAAGAAGGTGAGCGTTTTTTAATTTTATCCAACCGGATGTGTTGCTCCTGGAGGACCTGTCTGGCTTCTTGCTCAGAGAATGCCAGTGTCTGGCCTTTCACTTTGGCGCCTTTAGAGGTGACGCCGCGCCACTGATAAGAGAAAAGTTTATTGGGACTGGTGGCCATGATATTTCCTTTTACAGACTGATCACGCGTTGCAGTTCTGCAAGGCTGGTGATGCCTTCATTTAGTTTTTCGATACCAGATAATTGCAGCGTTAACATGCCATTGCCCATGGCAAGGGTTTCTATGCGGGAAGCTGACGCGCCGTTACCAATCGCTTCTGCCAAATCTCTGCTGACTGGCATCACTTCATAAATACCAACACGCCCTAAATAGCCATGGTTGCAGTGATCGCATCCTTCCGGTGAGGCCTGATAAACCAGCTCAGGTTTGAGGGAAGGGTAGTGTTGGGTCAAAGCCGTTAAATTATGGTCATCGGTTTCATGTTGTACTTTGCAATGTGGACAAAGACGACGTCCCAAACGCTGGGCGATAATCAAGGTGAGTGAAGCGGCCAGGTTGTAGGCGGCAACGCCCATGTTTGCCAAACGGGTGACACTTTCTGCCGCTGAATTAGTGTGCAAAGTCGACAATACCAAGTGACCAGTCTGTGCCGCCTTGATACCGATTTCTGCGGTTTCTAAATCACGGATTTCGCCGACCATCACTACATCTGGATCCTGACGGAGAAAAGCACGCAATGCTTTGGCAAAATCTAATCCGATATCATTGTTGATATTGACCTGATTAATGCCGGGAAGGTTGATTTCAACCGGGTCTTCGGCGGTGGAGATATTGCGATCTGCCGTATTGAGATACTTCAGACCGGTATACAAAGACACGGTTTTCCCGCTTCCCGTCGGGCCAGTCATCAAGATCATCCCTTGTGGGCGATTCAGCGCATTCAGATAATCTTGCTTTTGCTGGGCGTTGTAACCCAGAGAGTCAATATCCAACGCGACACTGCCACCATCCAAAATCCGCAGTACCACCTTTTCGCCCCAGAGCGTAGGAAGGGTAGAAACCCGCATATCGATGGACTTATCTTCGGACAAGTTCAGCTTAATCCGCCCGTCTTGTGGGAGTCGGCGCTCAGCAATATTCAGTTTGGCGATGATTTTTAAACGGGTGGAAAGACGGCGCGAAATACCGGCAGGTGGTGTGCTGTGGGTTTGCAAAATACCGTCCAAACGGAAACGGATTTGGTAGCTTTGCTCGAAAGGTTCGAAATGGATATCAGAAGCTTGTTTACGGACAGCATCCATCAGGACTTGTTGGATATAGCGGCTGACGGGGGCATCGTCTGAAAACAGATCTTCGTTTTCAGCAATGTCATCGATGCTGTTACTCAGCGCTTCCAACTCAGAGTCTGTGACGCTGTTGGTGCGAACCCTCTCCGTGACATTCTTACCATAAAGCCGTCGAATCGCCCCTTCAATTTGGGCATGTTCCAACAGAACAGGATTGACGGAATAGCCTGTGGCGAACTGGAAATCGTCTTGAATATCAATACGTGTTGGGTCGCTAACCCCTAAAAGCAGTTGCTGGTTGCGAATGTCTAAAGGGAGGCATTGGGAAGAAAGCACCAAATCTTTTTGGTTGAGTGTCGCGTTAGTGGCTTCCCAAGGAAACTGCTTAATATCCTGCAAAGGCTCGCCAAAAATATCTGAAACGGCTTTGGCTAGCTCTTCACTGGACAGGATTTTTAAAGCAAGCAAAGCCGAAGGTGTGCTCACACCCTCGGCTTTGATTTTGGTTATTACTTCTTGCTCTTGCGTCGAAGAAAGGTATTCAGCTCGGCGCAAAGCAAAAGCAAGTGTGTGATTCATTGTGACTGGTGACTTTTTTAGCCTTCGCCACCTTGGTCGCCTCCGCCGCTTGTAGCTGCGTTACAACCTTTAACTTCAACACCGGAAATATCTTCTTCCATCGAGCAACTCCAAATCACATCGCTGCGCGTGTAAGTGATTTTCTTGCCAGGAAATGAAACATTCGCGCCCATCGTGAATACTAGAGTATTAGAATCTGTAGGTGATGTAATGTTACCTAGTTCGCCAACAGAATAAGTTCCTTCAGTCTGACCGAGACCTCCTTCCGTGGCACTGGCTGTGATGAAAGTTTGAAGGGTGTTCGAACCTTTTTCAGATAAATGCTCTTCTGCTTTTGTCAGCAAGGTTTTGACTGAGGCTACAGCAGCTGCTACATCTGATTGACGTTTATATTCTGAGTAAGCTGGCACAGCAATCGCCGTTAGCGCTCCAATAATCCCAACCACAATCAGAAGCTCAATTAAGCTAAAACCCTTTTGCTTTTTCATATCCACTACTCTCCGATTAATTTGTATACGCAACTGTGCGCTTAAAGTGATTCCAAGATACGGCGGATGGAGAGGGGAAAACAGCAGATAAAATTCGGGTTTCGAGTGGTGGATTGTCTTTTCTGTAATTGACCTGTTAATCAATTACTTTAATGTGAAGCACGAAATAAAAAAGCAGGCGTCATGCCTGCTTTTATCAATTAATGTTTTTATATTAATGGGTTACTTAAGGCGCATGGATAAATCCATGGCGCGAATGTGCTTAGTCAGTGCTCCGACTGAAATGTAATCCACGCCTGTTTCTGCAAACTCGCGGATGGTTTTAAGGGTAACGTTGCCGGAAACCTCTAGCGCGACTTTCCCTTTGTTGAGCTCCACAGCTTGGCGCATCATGTCGGTGGTGAAGTTATCCAGCATCACGATGTCTGCTCCGGCATCAATCGCTTGTTGCAGCTCATCCAGCGATTCAGTTTCCACTTCAACCGGTTTGCCGGGGTTTAACTTCTTAGCCGTTTCTACCGCACCTTGAATACCGCCGCAGGCAATGATGTGGTTTTCCTTAATCAGGTAGGCATCGTAAACACCGATGCGGTGATTAAAGCCGCCGCCGCAGGAAACGGCATACTTCAGCGCGTTGCGAAGTCCCGGAATGGTTTTACGGGTATCCAGCAGTCGGGTTTGGGTGCCGGCAATTTTTTCAACATAGCGGGCAGTCTCTGTTGCGCAGCCGGAAAGTGTCTGGATAAAGTTCATCGCATTGCGCTCGCCAGTCAACAGAGTGCGGGCTGGGCCTTTTAGTTCGCAAAGTACCTGATTCGGCCCGACCTTATCACCGTCTTCTACTTTCCAGTCGATAGTGACAGTGCTGCCAAGTTGACGAAATACTTCATCAGCAAAAGCTCGGCCGCAAAATACGCCTGCTTCACGGGTGATGATGGTTGCTTCACCTTGAGTGTCTGCAGCAATCAGGCTGGCTGTGATGTCATTGTCCGCATTAATCTCGCCGCCCAAGTCTTCTTTCAAGGTATCGGTAACGCAGCGAACCACATCTTCTTTGAGGTGTGCTTTGAGATAGGCGATACGGCTTTGGCTATCGTGGACGCGTGAAGTATTTGAAAGATCGGACATGGTGGTTCCATCACTGTGAGTTCGGTTTAATTCAGGTTGGCCCTGAGTGATGGATGCAAGTTTACCGTCGGCAAGGGAAATTTGCGAGGTAAGAGGTGAGTTCTCTGTATGTCGATTCGTTAGAAAGTTGTGCCTGTTTTGGCGGATGACGAGTTAAAATAGTCAAAGACCTGTTTTACGGCTGAGTTTTCAATGTTAACCATTACCGATCATTTGTTGGACAGTGCCACTTATGTTCCTTCACCTCACTTTAATGAGCGCCCGGTTGAAGAAGATATTTCGCTATTGGTTGTGCATAACATCAGCTTGCCGCCGGGTGAATTTGGAGGCAGCTATATCGAAGATTTCTTTCAGGGAAAACTCACTTCTACAGCGCATCCCTTCTTTGATGAAATCCGAGATCTTCAGGTCTCAGCCCATTGCCTGATAAAACGTGATGGTAGTGTGGTGCAATTTGTTCCTTTCAGTCAACGAGCTTGGCATGCTGGCGTGTCTTCATTTGAAGGTCGTGAACAGTGCAATGATTTTTCGATTGGTATTGAGCTTGAAGGAACAGATGACTTGCCATACACAGAAGAACAATACGTTTCATTAGCGGATGTATCACGCGCCATCATGAAGCACTATCCCGCTATTACTCCTGAGCGTATTGCTGGCCATGAGAACATTGCACCAGGAAGAAAAACCGACCCCGGTCAGGCATTTCATTGGGAGAAGTTTAAAGCGCTTCTCTAGTTCAAAAAGTAGGGGAATGTGCGTAAAGGTGTGTTGACGATTTACTACACCACCTGAAACGACTTTGAGACTGACCGCACAGAATTCCAACCGTGACCAAAATAATTGGTCTGACCATTACATCTCCATTGATTAATAAATGCGCGACATCTAATTGTAACTTCTATGACTTAAATCAAGTTTACGGTGGACACTAAAGCCGCATTCTGGTAACTTTTTATGTGTTTGGTAATTGGTCTTACCAATTTACAAGGCCAGAAAATGGGATAGGACGCGCAGGAACTCCGGCGCCAAATAAATAATAAAACGATGGCTATACAACGGATTCGTCAACCCAAACTATCTGACGTTATTGAGAAAGAGCTTGAAAGCCTAATTCTGGAAGGAACCCTCTCGCCCGGGCAAAAACTGCCGCCAGAGCGCGAGTTGGCGAAACAATTTGATGTTTCCCGCCCCTCCGTCCGAGAAGCAATTCAGCGATTAGAAGCCAAAAAACTCCTTAATAGAAAACAAGGTGGTGGCACCTTTGTGAGTGAGCGCTTGTGGCAGCGTTTCTCCGAGCCTTTGATTGGCCTTCTGGCTGACCACCCTGAAAGCCAGCTTGATTTGCTGGAATCCCGTCATGCGTTGGAAGGTATCTCTTCCTATTTCGCTGCGTTACGTGGAACTGATGAAGATTTAAAGCGAGTGTGTGCGTGTCACGACAGCATTCGCGAAGCCCAGCAGCTTGGTGATTTAAAAGCCGAAGCCGCCGCCGTTATGAAATACCTGATTGCCGTTACCGAGGCATCACATAACGTTGTCCTGCTGCATATCATGCGCAGTCTGGCGCCATTGCTGGAGCAAAACATTTTGCAAAACTTTGAGTTACTGAACCGACGTGAAGATGTCGTCGCGAAGGTAACCAAGCACAGAGCCAATATTGTTCAGGCGATTACCGCTGGTGAGCCGGAAAAAGCCCGCCAGGCATCGCATGCACATTTGGCCTTTATCGAGGAAACCCTGCTGGATCTGGGCCGTGAGGAGAGTCGAATTGAGCGCTCTCTTCGCCGGATACAGCAACGCAAGGACGAGTTGGAATAGCGGATCCCGACAGCTTTGAGGAGTTGTCAGGAACCGTTTTTTTCAGCTGCGACAACATTAGTTTTGTACGAGTCAATCAACGAAAGGATAGATCGCCATGTCTGAAGTCATGAAAAATGACGTGGACGCACTAGAGACCCAAGAGTGGCTAGCAGCTCTTGAATCAGTCGTTCGTGAAGAAGGTGTAGAACGTGCCCAGTTCCTGCTTGAGCAAGTTATGGAAAAGGCGCGCCTTGACGGTGTTGATATGCCAACTGGCATCACCACCAACTATGTGAATACCATCCCAGCAGACAAAGAGCCTGCATACCCGGGTGATGTAAACCTGGAACGTCGTATTCGTTCTATCATTCGTTGGAACGCGATCATGATCGTGTTGCGCGCATCTAAGAAAGATCTGGAACTGGGCGGCCACATGGCGTCTTTCCAATCTTCAGCTGCATTCTACGAGACCTGTTTCAACCATTTCTTCCGCGCACCTAACGAGGTGGACGGTGGCGATCTGGTTTACTATCAAGGTCACATCTCACCGGGTATCTACTCGCGTGCATTCGTTGAAGGTCGTCTGACTGAAGAGCAACTGGATAACTTCCGTCAGGAAGTAGACGGTAAAGGTATCTCTTCTTACCCACACCCTAAACTGATGCCTGAGTTCTGGCAGTTCCCAACCGTATCTATGGGTCTGGGTCCAATCTCTGCTATCTACCAAGCTCGTTTCCTGAAGTACCTGAACGGTCGTGGTCTGAAAGACACTACCAACCAGCGCGTATACGCATTCCTGGGTGATGGTGAGATGGATGAGCCAGAATCACGCGGCGCGATTTCTTTCGCAGCTCGTGAGAAGCTGGATAACCTGTGCTTCCTGATCAACTGTAACCTGCAGCGCCTGGACGGCCCAGTAATGGGTAACGGCAAGATCATCCAAGAACTGGAAGGTCTGTTCAAAGGTGCTGGCTGGAACGTGGTTAAGGTTGTTTGGGGTAGCGGTTGGGACAAACTACTGGCGAAAGACACCACGGGTAAACTGCTGCAACTGATGAATGAAACCGTTGACGGTGACTACCAGACGTTCAAAGCAAAAGACGGTGCTTACGTTCGTAAACACTTCTTCGGCAAATACCCAGAGACTGCAGCATTGGTTGCTGACATGACTGACGAAGAGATCTTCGCGCTGAAGCGCGGTGGTCACGAGCCGTCGAAGCTGTACGCAGCATTCAAGAACGCACAAGAAACTTCAGACCGCCCAACAGTGATCCTTGCTAAGACCGTTAAAGGTTACGGTATGGGTGAAGCGGCTGAAGGTAAGAACATTGCGCACCAGGTTAAGAAAATGGATATGACCCATGTTCTGCACCTGCGTGACCGCCTGGGTCTGCAAGACCTGCTGTCTGACGAAGACGTTGCTGCACTGCCTTACCTGAAACTGGAAGAAGGTTCTGCGGAGCACCAGTACCTGCACGCTCGTCGTCAAGCGCTGAAAGGTTACACGCCTAAGCGTCTGCCTAACTTCACTGAAGAACTGACTCTGCCACAGCTGGACGCGTTCCAACCTCTGCTGGAAGAGCAAAAGCGTGACATCTCTACCACCATGGCTTTCGTACGTGCACTGAACGTGCTGCTGAAAGACAAAGGCGTGGGCAAGAACATCGTTCCAATTATTGCGGACGAAGCGCGTACCTTTGGTATGGAAGGCCTGTTCCGTCAAATCGGTATCTACAACCCGCACGGCCAGAACTACACCCCACAAGACCGCGACATCGTTTCTTACTACAAAGAAGCGACGTCAGGTCAGGTACTGCAAGAAGGTATCAACGAACTGGGTGCAATGTCTTCATGGGTTGCTGCGGCAACGTCATACAGCACCAACGATTTGCCAATGATCCCGTTCTACATCTACTACTCAATGTTCGGCTTCCAGCGTGTTGGCGACATGGCGTGGATGGCTGGCGACCAACAAGCACGTGGCTTCCTGCTGGGTGCAACTGCAGGTCGTACAACGCTGAACGGTGAAGGTCTTCAGCACGAAGATGGTCACTCACACATCATGGCGGGTACGGTTCCTAACTGTATCTCTTACGACCCAACTTTCGCTTACGAAGTTGCAGTGATCATGCAAGATGGTATCCGTCGCATGTACGGTCCAGAGCAAGAGAACGTGTTCTACTACCTGACGCTGATGAACGAAAACTACGCGCAGCCAGCAATGCCAGAAGGCGCTGAAGAAGGTATCCGTAAGGGTATCTACAAGCTGGAAGCATACGCGGGTGACAAAGCGAAAGTTCAGCTGATGGGCTCAGGCACCATCCTGAACGAAGTACGTGCAGCGGCTGACATCCTGAGCAAGGATTACGGCATCGCATCTGACGTATTCAGCGTGACGTCTTTCAACGAACTGGCACGTGATGGCCAGGCGTGTGATCGTCAGAACATGCTGAACCCAATGGCAGACGCGCAAGTCCCATACATTGCACAAGTGATGGGTACTGAGCCTGCTATCGTTGCGACTGACTACATGAAGAACTACGCGGACCAAGTTCGTGCGTTCATTCCTGCTGAGTCTTACCGCGTGCTGGGTACTGATGGCTTCGGTCGTTCAGACAGCCGTGAGAACCTGCGTCGTCACTTCGAAGTTAACGCTGGCTACGTAGTCGTTGCTGCGCTGACTGAACTGGCGAAGCGTGGCGACATCGAGAAATCAGTGGTTGTTGAAGCCATTGAGAAGTTCGGTATCGACACTCAGAAAGTGAACCCACTATACGCGTAAGAGGCATATATCAAATGGCAATCGAAATTAACGTACCAGACATCGGTGCCGATGAGGTTGAAGTTACTGAGATCCTCGTTAGCGTTGGTGACAAAGTTGAAGAAGATCAGTCGCTGATCACCGTTGAAGGTGACAAGGCGTCGATGGAAGTACCTGCATCACAGGCCGGTGTGGTTAAAGAAATCAAAATCGCAGAAGGCGACAAGGTTTCTACCGGTTCTCTGATCATGATTTTCGAAGCCGAGGGTGCAGCTGAAGCTGCACCTGCTCCTGCAGCAGAAACCGCTCCAGCAGCGGCACCTGCTCCAGCAGCAGCGGCTGAACTGAAGGAAGTTCACGTACCGGATATCGGTGGCGACGAAGTAGAAGTCACTGAAATCATGGTAGCGGTTGGCGACAGCATTGAAGAAGAGCAATCTCTGATCACTGTTGAAGGCGACAAAGCATCAATGGAAGTACCAGCTCCTTTCGCTGGTGTTCTGAAAGAAATCAAAGTGGCAGCGGGTGACAAAGTGTCTACCGGCTCACTGATCATGGTTTTCGAAACGGCAGGTTCAGGCGCAGCGCCAGCTGCCGCGGCTCCAGCAGCAGAAGCTCCTGCGGCAGCACCAGTCGCTGGCGGCGTGAAAGAAGTTCACGTACCAGATATCGGTGGTGACGAAGTCGAAGTGACCGAAATCATGGTAGCAATCGGCGACAGCATCGAAGAAGAGCAGTCACTGATCACTGTTGAAGGTGACAAGGCTTCTATGGAAGTTCCTGCACCATTCGCAGGTGTTCTGAAAGAAATCAAAGTAGCAGCAGGCGACAAAGTGTCTACTGGCTCGCTGATCATGGTGTTTGAAGTAGCAGGTGCAGCACCTGCACCAGCGGCGGCGCCAGCAGCATCTGCTCCTGCAGCGGCTCCGGCTCCTGCGGCGGCACCTGCAGCCGCTTCTGCGCCAGCAGCAACTGGCGACTTCCAGGAAAACAACGAGTACGCTCACGCGTCTCCAGTTGTTCGTCGCCTGGCTCGTGAGTTTGGCGTAAACCTGTCGAAAGTGAAAGGTACTGGCCGTAAGAGCCGTATCCTGAAAGAAGACGTACAGAACTACGTGAAAGACGCGCTGAAGCGTCTGGAATCTGGTGCGGCGGCTTCTGGTAAAGGTGACGGCGCAGCATTGGGTCTTCTGCCTTGGCCGAAAGTTGATTTCAGCAAGTTCGGTGAAACTGAGGTTCAACCTCTTTCTCGCATCAAGAAGATTTCTGGCGCGAACCTGCACCGTAACTGGGTAATGATCCCTCACGTGACTCAGTGGGACAACGCTGACATCACTGAGTTGGAAGCATTCCGTAAAGAACAAAATGCTATCGAAGCGAAGAAAGACACTGGCATGAAGATCACCCCACTGGTGTTCATCATGAAAGCTGTTGCGAAAGCGCTGGAAGCATTCCCAACGTTCAACTCTTCGCTGTCTGAAGACGGTGAGAGCCTGATCCTGAAGAAATTCGTTAACGTTGGTATCGCAGTAGACACGCCAAACGGCCTTGTTGTTCCAGTCTTCAAAGACGTGAACAAGAAAGGTATCTATGAGCTGTCTTCTGAGCTGATGGAAGTATCGAAGAAAGCACGTGCTGGCAAGCTGACTGCAGCTGACATGCAAGGTGGCTGTTTCACTATTTCCAGCCTGGGTGGCATCGGTGGTACTGCATTCACGCCAATCGTGAACGCACCTGAAGTTGCAATCCTGGGTGTGTCTAAGTCAGAAATGAAACCTGTATGGAACGGCAAAGAATTTGCGCCTCGCCTGCAGCTGCCATTGTCTCTATCGTATGATCACCGCGTGATCGACGGTGCAGACGGCGCACGTTTCATTACTTACCTGAACGAGTGTCTGTCAGACATTCGCCGTCTGGTACTGTAAGGCAACACTCCCCCGATCAGCGTTCGTCTGCATATGGCGAACGCTGATTTGATGTACAGCTCACAGGCTATGGGTTTTTATTTTTCAGCTTTTTAACAGGGCTGTAAACTGTCAGGCCAAATGCGAGGCTAGATGTACCGCGCAGTGAAACAAATGGTTCAAGATAATAAAACTCTTAGTCAGGGATATAAGACTACAACGAGGTCAGAATGAGTAAAGAAATCAAAGCCCAAGTCGTCGTACTGGGTTCGGGTCCTGCAGGTTATTCAGCGGCGTTTCGCTGTGCAGACCTGGGTCTGGACACCGTTCTGGTAGAAAAATACAGCACGCTGGGTGGTGTGTGTCTGAACGTGGGTTGTATCCCATCGAAAGCACTGCTGCACGTAGCGAAAGTTATCGAAGAAGCAAAAGCGATGGCTGATCACGGTGTTGTATTTGGCGAACCAACTACAGACATCAGCAAAATCCGCGTATGGAAAGAGAAAGTTGTTAACCAACTGACTGGCGGTCTTGGCGGCATGGCTAAGATGCGTAAAGTGAACGTGGTTAATGGCTACGGTAAATTTACCGGTCCTAACACCATCGTGGTTGAAGGTGCAGATGGTGCGACCACTGTTAACTTCGACAACGCAATCATCGCTGCGGGTTCTCGCCCAATCGAACTGCCATTTATCCCGCATGAAGATCCACGCATCTGGGACTCTACCGATGCATTGGAACTGAAAGAAGTTCCTGAGAAAATGCTGGTTATGGGTGGCGGTATCATCGGTCTGGAGATGGGTACTGTTTATCACTCACTGGGTTCTCAAATCGACGTGGTTGAGATGTTCGACCAAGTTATCCCAGCAGCAGATAAAGATATCGTTAAAGTCTTCACCAAACGCATCAGCAAGAAGTTCAACCTGATGCTGGAAACCAAAGTGACTGCGGTTGAAGCGAAAGAAGACGGCATCTATGTAACGATGGAAGGTAAGAAAGCACCTGCTGAGCCGACTCGTTACGATGCAGTGCTGGTTGCTATCGGCCGTGTACCTAACGGTAAACTGCTGGACGCTGAGAAATCTGGCGTTGAAGTTGATGAGCGTGGCTTCATCAACGTTGATAAGCAAATGCGTACTAACGTACCGCACATCTACGCGATCGGTGACATCGTAGGTCAGCCAATGCTGGCTCACAAAGGTGTTCATGAAGGTCACGTAGCAGCTGAAGTTATCGCTGGTAAGAAGCACTACTTTGACCCGAAAGTGATTCCATCCATTGCGTACACTGAGCCAGAAGTGGCTTGGGTTGGTCTGACTGAGAAAGAAGCGAAAGCACAAGGCATCAACTACGAAGTTGCTACCTTCCCATGGGCTGCATCTGGCCGTGCAATCGCGTCTGACTGCTCAGACGGTATGACGAAGATGATCTTCGACAAAGACACTCACCGTGTTATCGGTGGTGCGATTGTTGGTACCAACGGCGGCGAACTGCTGGGCGAAATCGGTCTGGCTATCGAGATGGGTTGTGATGCTGAAGACATCGCACTGACCATTCACGCTCACCCGACTCTGCACGAGTCTGTTGGTCTGGCTGCAGAAGTGTTTGAAGGTACGATTACTGACCTGCCAAACGCGAAAGCGGTGAAGAAGAAAAAATAATTTCTGATTCTTGAATTGAAAAGCGTCTCTTAGGAGGCGCTTTTTTTATTCTTAATGAACAGTAACATTGGTGTTGCGATACACATGTGACAACTTGATGTTAGTCCTTTTTGAGCCAGCCTTGAACTTTTTAAAAGGTCGGTGTACTTTTATTTCGATTGGGTCAAAGAAGTGTTTGATAATGTTTCTGAATAATTGAAAAAACACATAATATTGCGGACATTGATCGTGTATTTGTCTGATTTAGCTTAAGCCTTTTGGCTCCCCTTTTTGACAGAGTTGTGTTCAATACAGCTTTTCTGTCAGCCCTACTTTTTGCTTTTTCAACAATATCTATCAACCGTTTTTGCAGTTTGAGGTCCCCATGTTTGCGTTTAGCCAACTCTCGTTCAAGACCAAGCTATTTATACCGCTTGCGTTTGTCAGTACCATTTTTACCGGCGTCCTAGTGGCGTCCTATCAGACATTTGAAAGGCAAATTACGCTCAACGAAGAGCTTAATGGGCAGCTTCAACCCACATTCACTGACATCGAAGATGCTTATCGAGATCTTTACCAATCAATGGGAAGCTTAGAAGGCTTACTGGCGCGAGGCGTATCGCCAGAAACCGTTAAAGCGCAACAGTTTGAATTTTTTGAAAATGCCCCGCTAGCAGTAAAGCGTATGCAGTCGTTCCAATCTTTGATTGATTTGGGCATTGTTGATCGTTCCTTACAGGCAGTGCTCAATCGGCTAACACAGAATACAGAGCGTTGGCTAGATGAGCTTGAGTTGCTCATCAGTGATCCTTCAACAGTAAAAGCGCGCTATGCCCAACAGCACCAAGCGCTTTCAAGTGACTTCGCAAGCCTTCGTAATGACATAAAAATCCTTGAAAAAGCGATTGAATCGGCAAGCAAACGCGTATCCGGCGAGATTGCTGCGTCCACGATCAGTGCTGAGCGTTTGATTGTTGGTGGCACGCTTGCTGCGCTTATTTTGGCTCTGGTTGGCGGGATAGCGCTGTCGCGAATGCTGATGAAGCCTATCAATGAAATGTTGGAAGCACTCAGAAATATTGCGTCAGGAGACGGCGATCTGACGCAGCGACTGTCGGTGCAATCACAGGATGAGATTGGACAACTTGGTAACGCATTCAACGAATTTGTAAGCAAGATACAAACCAGTATTAAGCAGGTTGTTGATGCTTCTCATGATGTCCGTGCTCAAACAGAGCAGATTGAAACGGCGATGCGAAGCAGTGTGACACAAACAGAAAGTCAACAACGTGAAAGCGACATGATCGCTGCTGCGGTGCAGGAAATGAGTGCCAGCAGCTTCCAGATCAGCGAAAACGCTTCGGAAGCAGCAGAAGCGACTCATACTGCCACGCAGGAAGTGGGCGCCGCGCAGGATAGCCTTGCGAGCACTGTGAGCGCGATGGCATCGCTTCGCGAGCGTATTGAGCAGTCACAATCGACCATTGGTACCTTGAACAATGATGTCGACAGCATTGCGTCAATCATCGACGTGATTCGTGGCATCGCGGAACAAACCAACCTGCTGGCATTGAATGCGGCGATTGAAGCTGCACGTGCGGGAGAGCAGGGTAGAGGTTTTGCCGTTGTTGCCGATGAAGTGCGTGTGCTGGCGAACAAGACCCAGCAAAGTACGGAAGAGATCCGCGAAATGATTGAGCGTCTTGAAACAGGCACCAAGAATGCCGTGGTAGCGATGGATGAGAGCAGCGAAGCGAGTCAGAAGACCGTTTCTCAAATCCAGCAAACCTCCGAATATCTGGATGCTGTATCCACCATGATTGTGACCATCAATGACCAGAACAGTCAGGTTGCAGCAGCGTCTTCTCAGCAAAAGACAGTCTCGGAAGACATTAACCGCAACATTCACGGTATCGTGGAAAACGGTAAGCAAGTGCACGATAACCTGGAAGAAGTGGAAGGTGTGTGCCTGAATCTGGCGCAAAGAAGCCGACAACTCGATAGTGTGGTTGGCGCTTTCAGAGTCTAAGTGTTCACGCACAAAAAAACGCCGCAATTGCGGCGTTTTTTGCTTTTTGTTGGCAACGCTTAAAGTTTAAAGCGTTTTACCAGTTCATCGAGTGTATGCGAAAGTTCCCGCAACTCATCGCTGGCACGCGCCATGTTCTCAGCCGTATCTGCGGTTTGCTGGGTGGTTTCGTTAATGTCTTCGATGTTGCGGTTAATATCAGCAACAACGGTCGATTGCTCTTCCGTCGCTGTTGCCACCTGGGTGTTGATGTCTGAAATCAGGACGATTTGCTCGTTGATTTGCATCAGCGCTGAAGAGGCATTCTGTGAGGCATCCGCGCCCTGGAAAGTCAGCTGTTGACTGCTCTCCATCGCTTCAACGGCAGATTGCGCTTCTTTCTGCAGATCATCGATCATTGTCTGGATTTCATTGGTGGATTCCGCAGTGCGGCTGGCAAGGCTTCTCACTTCATCGGCAACCACCGCAAAGCCGCGCCCTTGTTCGCCAGCACGTGCCGCTTCAATCGCTGCATTCAGCGCCAGTAAATTGGTTTGTTCCGAAACACCACGAATCACGTCCAGAATCCCGCCGATTTGCTGAGTGTTTCCTGCCAGTTTGCGGATCACTTCTGCCATGTTGTCCATGTCAGTGGCGAGCTGCTGAATATTATCTTGCGCCGACATGACGACGCTTTGGCCCGTCGCCGTTTCATTCGCGGCATTGTTGGCTGAATCCGCCGCATGGGCAGCATTGGCCGCGATTTCGTTTACCGTCGCACCCATTTCATTGATGGCAGTAACCACCAACATGGTACGGTCACGCTGACTTTGGCTCTGATTCTGGGTCATTTGCGCTTGCTCAGCCACGACAGAAGCCGAGTTGTTCAGTGATTGACTGGTGGCAGCTACGTCACCCACCACCTGATGGATTTTGCTGACGAAACCATTGAAACCCTGCGCAAGCTGGCCGATTTCGTCGTTGCTTTTGACTTCAAGACGTTGGCGGAGGTCGCCTTCACCTTCACCGATATCGCGGAAAACTTTCGCCAGATCGGAGATAGGACGGGTGATGGTTGATGCAAGGAAAACGGCTGCTATGGCAATCAGCGCACACACCAAGACGGACAGCAGGATAATTTGCTGGGCAGTACTGGTGAGCTCATCGTAAACCTCATCGGTAGGTACTTCCGCCACGACAAACCAGTCAAGAGAAGGGATGTAGCTGGAGGCCAGGAGAACATTACGTTCATTGGTCGAGGCTTCAATCAGGTTAAAGTCACGTTGAATTAACAGGTCGCGAACATTTTCCTGATACATCTGCGCGATGTTACTGTTGCCCATGTGGGCACTGTCGCGGTGCAATTGCACACGACCATCGCGAGAAACCATAAACACAAAACCGCTTTGCTCAACTTTGAACTGGTTCAAAAAGCTGACCATTTTATCCATCGAGCGG
Source organism: Grimontia sp. SpTr1 (assembly GCF_947387585.1). Classification (NCBI taxonomy): domain Bacteria; kingdom Pseudomonadati; phylum Pseudomonadota; class Gammaproteobacteria; order Vibrionales; family Vibrionaceae; genus Grimontia; species Grimontia sp. SpTr1. The sequence goes on along the minus strand of NZ_CANDOD010000012.1, from coordinate 46,405 downwards.
GACAGACCAGCCAATAGGGGGCCGTTAAGCTGTTGGTAGTTTACAAACAGCTTCAGGTCGCCGTTATCTTCCCGGTATACGCTGGTGGTGCGCGCTTTGCCGCTGCTGACCAGTTTAAAGAACCAGGAGCTGTCTTCTGGTTTCAGCTGGCGTAGAAAGCCGTCCTGGTTCCAGTAGTCACCGTTTGCACGATTGGCGACAGAAGCATCCGTTAACTGGTATTGTTGTTTAAGTGACTGAAGGGTGTCGACGATATCTGATTTCGCGCGAGGGTCTCCCTCAGCCCGAACGGCGGTTGCCATCATTGGCATGCTGGCCAGTTGCTCTGCGGCGGCTTTCAGTTGGGTGACACTTTGCTCCACTTCTTCACGGATATTGGTGAGAAGTAGCGGCAGCTCATTGTCGAGCAGACGCGCCTCTACCATACCATGGGCTTTGGTGAGACTCAGGAAACTGACGAGGGTGGTGGATGCGATAACCGCTGAGATCATCGCGAAAATGAGTTTCTGTTTTATAGTTAACCGCGTGAAATTCATACTTTTCTCCGTGGTGCCGATATGAGCTCGGCGTTATGTGTCGCTATTAAGGAACATCAAAATTGCAAGGCAGCAAAAAAATGTTGATTAGGCTTCTAAAGGGCAGGTTGGTTACTGCAGTGATTCTGTTGTCGGCCACGCTGTCTGCATCTTTAGCGTTCGCGGAAAATAATTCTCAAAGACCAACAGTTGGATTGGTGCTTGGCGGGGGAGGCGCGAAAGGCGCGGCGCACGTGGGTGTGCTTAAGGCATTGGAAGAAATGCATATCCCTGTCGACTATATTGCTGGTACCAGTATGGGTGCCTATGTAGGTGGACTTTATGCCACGGGCATGAGCGCGGATGAAATCGGTGCCATGATGGAATCCATTGACTGGAATGAAGGCTATCAAGACAGGGTTTACCGGGGTGATCGCCGTATTCGCGACAAAGAACATGAAGATCGCTACAACCTCTCCACTAACCTGGGTTTCGACTTTAAAAGTCTAAAAACACCCCAAGGGGTTGTACAGGGTCAGAATATGATCCGTATTCTTCGAGACTCGACGGGTAATCTGCCTTCCTTTGAATCGTTTGACCAAATGGTGGTGCCATACCGGGCCGTTGCAACAGACATTGAGCGACTGATTCCCGTTGTTATTGGTGATGGGCAACTGACCGAAGCAATGTTGGCGAGTATGGCAGTGCCGGGGGCACTGCCCCCTGTGGAGCTGGATGGGCATTATTTGGTTGATGGCGGTTCAGTCAATAACTTACCCGTTGATGTAGCGAAAGCCTTGGGTGCAGACATCATCATTGCCGTTGATATCAGTACCGACTATTACCCAGCGGAAGAGCTTGGCTCTTACCTCCAGGTTATGAATCAATTGGTGAACTTTATGGTTCGCCAGAGTACGGAAAAGCAAATCTCTAACATGGATAAAGGCGATTTCCTGCTGACGCCTGATGTTGGTGACATGGAAACCACCGAGTTTGACCGTGTGCCGGAAGCGCTGCAGAAAGGCTATGAGATTGCCATGGTCAACCGCGATGCTCTGGACAAGATCAGCATGACTTCTGGTGAGTATCAGGAGTATGTGGAAGAGAAACAAAAGCGCCGCAGACTGATGCTTTATGGGGATACGCTGGATGTTGATCGTATCGTGATTAATAACGACACCAGTTTCTCTGACGAAGTGCTTAAAGCTCGCCTAAACCTACAAACGGGCAAAATGGATTCCGAAAATCTCGAGAAATCGGTGCAGAATCTTTACGCCCTCGACCGTTTTGAAACCGTGCGTTATCACCTTGAACAGGAAGGTAAGGAAAACGTACTGGTCGTTGATGTGGCCGAAAAGAGCTGGGGGCCGAATTTTGTCGACTTCCGATTTGCTCTTGAAGATAACTTTGAGTCAGATACCAATTTCTCCGCGGGTGTCAGCATCAATACCACCGGGCTGTCCGATTATGGTGCAGAGTTGCGATCCACTTTTGAGTTGGGCTCAGATAAGAAAGCCCAAGCCGAGCTGTATTTGCCGTTTTCTGCTGAGCAGACTTTTTTCGCTGAAATACTCGGCGGATTGGAGGTAAGAGAGCGTAATGCCTATTACCGTGGTGACCAAGAGCCAGTATTGGGTAGTGATAGCTTTGCTATCGGTACTCGCTACAGCGAAGTGATTGGGGACGCCAGCGTAGGTTGGCAGCCAAAACTTTGGGGAGAGTTCAAGCTTGGTTACCGTCACGTTTATGGTGAAGAGAAGTTGGCGAACAGCCTGTCCCTGACGAGCGATTATGAACGTTCGATGCCCTATCTCTCCTTTACGCTAGATACCTTGGATAACAGGGTGTTTCCAAACATAGGTGGATATATCGACGCCTCTCTGGGTTATGCAAAGGACAAGGTCGATTATCAGGGTGATCGCGAAGAAAGCGAAGCGGCAGTGTTGAACGTGGAAGGGATTTACGCCCAGACCTGGCGAAAACATACCCTTTACGGCAAAGCAAAATACGGCACCATCAACGCGCGTGTCGGGAATGTGCTTATTGAACCTCACGAGCTTGGGGGCTTTCTGAACCTGTCAGGTATTCCAAGAGATTCGCTCTGGGCGAACAATATCGCTTACAGTGCGTTGGTTTACCGCTATCGCCTGCTGGATAACGACTTTGGTTTGTTTAAATCTCCTGTGTATTTAGGGACTTCCCTTGAGTACGGTGGAGTGTGGAACAACCCAGATTTTTCACTAAAAGATATACCGTTTTATACGGCAGGCAGTATATTTGCTGGGGTCGATTCACCGTTGGGACCCATCATTGTCGCCTATGGTCGTACAGAAAATGATCTCGATTCGTTCTATTTTATAGTCGGGTCCCACTTCTAAAGGACACAGAGGGCGAAGTGATTGCTTCGTTCTCACTGATAAATCAAATGTTTCATTCCATGCCTGGAATTTAAAATTTGGTTAAAAAGTGATAACATGCCAGCTTCGTTATGCAGGGCACCACAGAAAGATAGTTACCTCCTACATTTCATTCGGTGCCTGCTAGCCGAGCTTAATTCCAAGGATGTCTGGCCGCGACGGCCGGACCGCAATATGAGGAAAACGTCGTGCTTGAAGCCTATCGTAAACACGTCGAAGAACGTGCTGCTCAGGGCATCGTCCCTAAACCACTTGATGCGGAGCAAACCGCAGCCCTAATTGAACTGCTCAAGAACCCACCTGCCGGTGAAGAAAGCACCATCGTTGATTTGCTGGAAAACCGAATCCCACCAGGCGTAGACGAAGCGGCATATGTCAAAGCTTGCTTCTTGTCTGCTGTCGCGAAGGGCGAAGATAGCTCTCCGTTGATTAGCAAAGAGCGCGCTGTTGAACTGCTTGGTACCATGCAAGGCGGCTACAACATCGAATCCCTGGTCGCTCTGCTGGATGATGATGCACTGGCACCAATTTCGGCTAAAGCGCTCTCTCACACTCTGCTGATGTTCGATGCTTTCTACGATGTAGAAGAAAAAGCGAAAGCGGGTAACGCATTTGCGAAGCAGGTGATGGAGTCTTGGGCGGAAGCTGAGTGGTTCCTTTCCAAGCCGAATGTTCCTGAAAAAGTCACCCTGACCGTATTTAAAGTGACGGGTGAAACCAACACTGATGACCTGTCACCAGCACCGGATGCATGGTCTCGTCCAGACATCCCACTGCACGCACTGGCGATGCTGAAAAACGAGCGCGACGGTATCAATCCAGACCAAGCGGGTGTAGTTGGTCCAATCAAGCAAATTGAAGCGCTGAAAGAAAAAGGTCACCAACTGGTTTACGTGGGTGATGTTGTCGGTACGGGTTCATCGCGTAAGTCTGCGACCAACTCTGTGCTTTGGTTCATGGGCGATGACATTCCAAACGTTCCAAACAAGCGCGCAGGCGGTTTCTGTCTGGGTGGCAAAATTGCCCCTATCTTCTTCAACACCATGGAAGATGCTGGCGCACTGCCAATCGAGCTGGACGTTTCCAAGCTGAACATGGGCGATGTGATTGATATCTACCCGTTCAAAGGTGAAGTTCGCAGCCATGGCTCTGATGACGTGCTGTCTACTTTCTCTCTGAAAACCGATGTACTTTACGATGAAGTACGTGCGGGCGGCCGTATCCCTCTGATCATTGGTCGTGGTCTGACAGACCGTGCACGTGAAGCGCTGGGTCTGGAGCCATCTGACGTATTCCGTCGTCCTCAGCCAGTGGCTGACTCTGGTAAGGGCTTTACCCTTGGTCAGAAGATGGTAGGTAAAGCATGTGGCGTTGAAGGTATCCGCCCAGGTACTTACTGTGAGCCTAAGATGACCACAGTAGGTTCTCAGGACACCACTGGCCCTATGACCCGTGATGAGCTGAAAGACCTGGCGTGTCTGGGCTTCTCAGCTGACCTGACCATGCAGTCTTTCTGTCACACTTCGGCATATCCTAAGCCAGTTGATGTGAACACTCACCACACGCTGCCAGATTTCATCATGAACCGTGGCGGTGTTTCCCTGCGTCCGGGTGATGGTGTTATCCACTCATGGCTGAACCGTATGCTGCTGCCAGATACAGTCGGTACCGGCGGTGACTCACACACCCGTTTCCCACTGGGCATTTCGTTCCCAGCAGGTTCTGGTCTGGTTGCATTCGCAGCGGCGACAGGTGTGATGCCTCTGGATATGCCTGAATCAATCCTTGTTCGTTTTAAAGGTGAAATGCAGCCAGGTATCACTCTGCGTGACCTTGTACATGCGATCCCTTACTACGCTATCAAGCAAGGCCTGCTGACTGTAGAGAAAGCCGGTAAGATCAACGCATTCTCTGGCCGCATTCTGGAAATCGAAGGTGTTGAGCACCTGACGGTTGAGCAGGCATTCGAACTGTCTGATGCATCAGCAGAGCGTTCTGCTGCAGGTTGTACTGTGAAGCTGTCTCAAGAGTCAGTGGCAGAGTACCTGTCTTCTAACATCGTGATGCTGAAGTGGATGATCAGCGAAGGTTACGGCGATCGTCGTACCATCGAGCGTCGTATTTCTGCGATGGAAGCATGGCTGGCGAACCCAGAGCTGATGGAAGCTGACGCAGATGCAGAATATGCAGAAGTGATCGAGATCGATCTGGCTGAGATCAACGAGCCAATCCTGTGTGCGCCAAATGACCCAGATGATGCACGACTGCTGTCTGATGTTGCTGGCGACAAGGTCGATGAAGTATTCATCGGTTCTTGTATGACCAACATCGGCCACTTCCGTGCAGCAGGTAAACTGTTGGATAAATTCGGTGGCACGCTGGAAACCCGTCTTTGGGTAGCTCCACCGACTAAGATGGACCGTGATCAGCTGACTGAAGAAGGCTACTACGGTATCTATGGCCGCGCTGGCGTACGTATCGAAACTCCGGGCTGTTCACTGTGTATGGGTAACCAAGCGCGTGTTGCTGACAAGGCAACTGTACTGTCTACCTCTACCCGTAACTTCCCGAACCGTCTGGGTACAGGTGCGAACGTTTACCTGTCTTCTGCTGAGCTGGCATCTGTTGGTGCTATCTTGGGTCGTATCCCAACGGTTGAAGAGTATCTGGAATACGCGAAGCAAATCGATGCGACAGCGGCAGATACCTACCGTTACCTGAACTTCCACCGCATGGATCAATACACCAAGAAAGCGGACGAAGTGATTATTCAAGCAGCGGTTTAATGCTTGAATAACTGATAAAAGAAAGCCTCCCAATTGGGAGGCTTTGTTCGTTATAGGGGATATTGATTTCCTGAGATTAGGACTTAGAGCCTAGCTTCAATGTTCTCGCTACATTCTGAGCGGTCAGTTCAACATTCTCTTTGGCATTAGCCAGCGCATCTTCCAAGGTACATGCACCTGATACCACGCTGAACAACACATCAATCCCATGGTCATACACCACAACGCTATCTTGAGTGATGCTACCTGCGATGCCGATGACTGGCAGATTAAATTGCTTAGCACAGCGCGCCACACCAATTGGGGTTTTGCCGTGAATGGTTTGGCTGTCGATACGGCCTTCGCCTGTGATGACCAGATCTGCATCTTTCAGCTGCTCTGACAGGTTAACGGCATCCATGACGATTTCGATACCTGGGCGCAGATCAGCATGGAAAATCCCCATCAACGCAGCGCCCATACCACCTGCTGCACCGGCACCTGCGCTATTTTTTACATCACTGCCAAGCTCTGATTTCATTATGTCAGCATAGAGAGCAAGGTTGGCATCCAACGTTTTGACCATCTCTGGTGTCGCACCTTTCTGCGGACCGAAAACCGCCGAAGCGCCTTTTTCACCGCACAGTGGGTTGTCGACATCACAAGCGACTTCAAGTTTTACGTTCTTGAGGCGGGGGTCGACATCGCTGCAATCGATGGTGTGAAGACTTGCCAATGCGCCGCCACCAAAGCCAATCGCTTGTCCGTCTTTGTCCAACAGTTTAACGCCAAGTGCCTGAGCCATACCTGCACCACCATCGTTGGTTGAGCTGCCGCCGATACCGACAATCAGGTGCTTAGCGCCATTGTTCAGGGCTGCTTTAATCAGTTCACCCGTACCGAAGCTGGTGGTTACCAGAGGGTTGCGCTCTTTGGATGGAACCAAATGAAGACCTGAAGCTGCAGCCATTTCGATAACAGCGGTTTCGCCATCACCCAGTAGGCCAAAGAACCCTTTAACCGGAGTACCAAGAGGCCCTGTTACTTCTACCTGAATAATACTGCCACCTGTGGCATCAACCAGTGATTGCACGGTACCCTCGCCACCGTCTGCCATGGGCAGTTTGGTGAAACGCCAAGTAGGAAGAACGGTCTTGAAGCCGTTTTCTATGGCCTGAGCGACTTCTGCGGCACTCAGGCTTTCTTTATAAGAGTCAGGGGCAATGACGACATGCATTCTTGGGCTCCAAAAAACAAATTACAGAAGTATTAAACTAAGAATATAGACGGTGACAATACCCGTCAGACCTTGTATCAGGGTGGCTATGGTTTGCGCGCGGTATGCAGTGCTCACCGACATTTTGCTGAACTGGGTGACGACCCAGAAGAAGCTGTCATTGGCGTGTGAGACTGTCATTGCTCCAGCTCCAATTGCCAGCACTGTCAGTACGCGTCCCATTTCGGTGGCCAATCCTAGGTCGCCTAGCATCGGTGCAACCAGTGCAGATGTGGTGACCAAAGCAACGGTTGATGAACCTTGCGCTGTTTTCAAAGCGGCGGCCACAATAAATGGCATAAACAGACCGATGCCCAGAGTAGAGAGCGTCTCGCCCAGTTGAGGTCCCACACCAGTTGCTTTAAGCACGGCACCGAATGCGCCACCAGCACCCGTGATCAGCAGAATTGGAGCCGCAGTAGAAATCGCATCGGAAACCTGGGCAGTCAGCGCTTCACCTTTCGTTGGTTTATTTTCCGATGTTTTCACCAGTGGTAGGGCAATGAATAGGCCCACAACCAGTGCATTAAGCGGTGAACCCAGGAAAGCCAGTACGGTTTTTAATGTGCCGTCACCAAGAGGAGCACTTGGGTAATTGGCGATCGAACCGAGGCAGATGAGGACGATAGGGATCAAGATAGGGGAGAAGGCCTGAGCAGCTGTTGGTAATTTCCCATAGCGGGCTTTGAGCGTTTCGTAACTCTCTGTTACTTCGTCATCTTCACCACACTCGTAGCGTGAAGATGCGTAGTTTGCCCAAGCCAGACCCGCCAGAGCGGTAGCCGCCGCGACAATCAGCCCTAAACCAATGACCAGCCCTAAATTGTTTGTCAGATCGAGGTTACCGGCTGCGGCAATAGGGCCTGGAGTTGGCGGAACAAAAGTGTGTGTGGCATACAGGCCGGTTGCAAGCGCAACACTCATGCCGACAGCCGAAACGCCCATACGCTTGGTCATGGCGCGTTTTAGGGAGTTCAAAATTACATACCCTGAATCACAAAATACGGGAATGGACACCAGATAACCTATCAGTGACATGGTCAGTCTAGGAAAGCGATCACCAAGCAGTTTGATAATGGTATCTGCCATCGTGATGGCCGCGCCAGAGCGCTCAAGGATAGTACCGATAATGGTACCCAGCATGATCACCAGACCGATATAGCCCAGAATACCGCCAAAGCCACCACTGATGGTTTTAGCAATACTGTCCAGTGGCAGGCCCGAAAGTAATGCAGTTAAAAAGGCGGCACCAAGTAGTGCGAGAAAGGGGTGAATTTTAAACTTGGACGTTGATAGCACCACAAAGGCGATGGCTACCAATAACACGATAACGAGTTCCATGGGTGAGTCTCCTTGTAGGGTAATGGCATTTGTTATGTTGTTATCGTGTGTATTTTCCAGACTGATATTGATGAAAACTATGTTTGTAAATACAAATTACTCGGCTGTTTTTCGTCATTTTTTGTTTAATGTAACAATCCATTGTGAGGTCGGCCTGATAGTCAAAGCAGCATAAAGAAGCCCTTTATGCTGAAAGTTTGTCAGTAAAAAACCGGTACATTCCTCAATCTGCCTCAGGCGATAGCGCACCGTATTGGGGTGAATGGAAAGCGACGAAGCAGCTTTATCTATATCACTGTTCTGGAGGAACCACGTTTGCAGTGTGCTCAACAGAACCGGATTTTTATCGGTAATGGTTTGGAGAATATTGTCGACTTGTTCAAGTTGCCAAGTTTCGGAAATCGGATTAAGCAGGGCGGCCAGCGGATAATCAGAAATATTGGCTAAATGCTGGTTTTCCGGCAACCCGTTGAGTAAAGAGCATAATCCGGAAAAAGCACTTCGCACGCCACCAATGGAATGAACTGGAGTGCTGAACACCCAGCGATATTTTTTTGTGCCTTTCATATCTTTTAGCAGGCGCTTCGTACTTTTCTCCCAGTGCATGTGCTGCGTTTCCTGTTTCTTGCCTTGAAGGGGAACAAGAATGACCAAAGTCATGCTATTGCAGCTGGCCTTGAGAATGTGTGGATTGATCTGGGAGAGCTGTTTGGTGATGGTGCGTTGGTCAATGTCAATCGGGTGCTGGCATAGTGCAATGCCGAATGACGTATCCATGTTGACGTTGAGCTTGGCGGCAATCGAACGCAAATGATCTTCGTTGGTTTCGTATTGTAACCACTGCTGAACAAATTCCTCTTTTCTGGTTTCACTCCACCTTAATAATTCCAATTCGTGTGCATGTTCAACCGTCATTTCGGCGGCCATCCTAACCAGCTCGCCATACTGTCTGACATCCTCCAGCCTTCCCGATATCCCAATCACGCCGATGGCCTGATCCTTAAAAAATATGGGCAGATTAACACCGGGTTTTACGCCCCACATGTTGTGCTGCATTTCGTCAGTAATTTCGATAGTGCGCTTTTCGGATAGCGCCAGAATCGCGCCTTCGTGGCGTTGATGAAGCCTCGAATGATCGGTAGAGGCAATGATGTAACCTTGCTCATCCATGACATTCAGGGCATTTTTTATGATCTTTATCGCGCGTTGGACAATGGCGTTGGCTAAGTCTGGCGTAATCTTCATGGATAGCTATGAAAGGATATTGATATTTCCCATAGATTACTTTTCGCAATGAGTAGGGTGCTTCATTGTTGATGAAATATGTGAACTTCATAAGTGAAAAAACGCGTTGCATCTTATTAGAGAATATAAACAATGGCCTCTCAATGATCGGAGGGTACACGTGGACTACGAATTTCGACGCAATACTTTAGACGATAGCTTTCATGCGGAACTATCAATGGGGCATGAGGCACTGGGGCGTTGGCTCGTTGATGAACTTGGGACAGATCATGATGCCATTGATGAAGTTTTGGAAAATCTGAAGCTGGTGATGGAACAAGGTGGTGAATGGACACGCTCAGGTAAAGTGTTCCACTTGCAACTGACACAGGAAGAAGCCCTGGTGCAGGCCAATATCGTGCTCGAAGACAGCGAAGAAGAGATGCCAGATGTTGATTTGCATACCTATGAAGAGGAAAGCGTGTCGCTTTGTGGACCAGAAGACCTCCTTTTGGTGCTTGAAGCCTGGCAAGATTTTATTCGTCGCTATGGTCGCTAACTAGCTGATATTTATAGATAACGGTAATGGATGACCGTTAGCCCAATCTTTTATCCTTCCCTTGTCTAACTTTCCTGACGCAACTTTTTGGTGCGTACACCTCAACTTTCCCCGGTATTGCCTGATTGCGGTGAATTTTACGCACCAGAATGGTGCATTAGAAATCTTTGAATTTACAACTTAACAGTAACTGTCTGAAAAATAATAAAATAAAAAACTGGCACGCCATTTGTTTATTACTTGACCAGAACACAATTAAATTCTGGTTCAAGGAGACGGTAATGAAATTGATCAACGCAATTATCAAACCCTTCAAGCTCGACGATGTGCGTGAAGCACTGGCTGAAGTCGGCGTAGATGGGATGACAGTGTCAGAGGTAAAAGGTTTTGGTCGTCAGAAAGGCCACACCGAATTGTATCGCGGTGCGGAGTACCAAGTGGATTTTCTGCCTAAAGTGAAGCTGGAAATTGCAGCACACAGCGAAAACGTTGACGAAATTATTGAAGCCATCAGCAAGGCGGCACAGACCGGCAAGATTGGCGATGGAAAGATTTTTGTTTATGACCTCCAGCAAGCTGTACGTATTCGTACTGGCGAGATGGACGCAGAAGCGATTTAAGGGTTTAGGGGAGTAAGAAAGATGGAACTGACTACAACTGTGACAGAGCTGCGTTATGCGCTCGATACCTTTTTCTTTTTAATTTCAGGTGCACTGGTAATGTGGATGGCGGCAGGTTTTGCCATGCTGGAAGCTGGTCTGGTGCGTTCTAAAAACACCACGGAAATTCTCACTAAGAACGTTTGTCTGTATGCAATTGCATGTACGACTTACCTGCTGGTGGGTTACAACATCATGTATGTTGACAACACGGAAGGCGGCTGGCTGCCATCGTTTGGTGCCTTGATTGGTACTCAAAGCGAAGGCGCGGACCACTCTCTTGAATCTGACTTTTTCTTCCAGGTTGTCTTCGTAGCGACTGCAATGTCTGTGGTTTCTGGTGCAGTAGCTGAACGTATGAAGCTTTGGGCTTTCCTGGCGTTCTCTGTTGTACTGACTGCGTTTATCTACCCAATGGAAGGTTACTGGACGTGGGGCGGTGGCTTCCTGTCAGAAGCAGGTTTCAGCGACTTCGCAGGTTCAGGTATCGTTCACATGGCGGGTGCTGCAGCGGCACTGGCGGGTGTTCTCCTGCTGGGTGCACGTAAAGGCAAATACGGCAAGAACGGTCAAATCTACCCAATTCCAGGTTCAAACCTGCCACTGGCAACCCTGGGTACTTTCATCCTGTGGTTCGGTTGGTTCGGCTTCAACGGTGGTTCGCAGCTGATGGTTTCAGACTTTGAAAACGCAACAGCAGTTGGTCAAATCTTCCTGAACACTAATGCGGCAGCAGCAGCGGGTGCCATCGTTGCACTGGCAGTGTGTAAAGCCACTTGGGGTAAAGCTGACCTGACAATGGTGTTGAACGGCGCGTTGGCTGGTCTGGTAGCGATTACTGCTGACCCACTGTCACCATCTCCAGTTGCGGCACTGACTATCGGTGGTCTGTCTGGCGCACTGGTTGTTATCAGTATCGTTGGTCTGGATAAACTGAAGATTGACGATCCAGTAGGTGCAATCTCTGTACACGGTACTTGTGGTCTGTTTGGTCTACTGGCAGTACCTTTCAGCAACGCTGACGCGACTTTCGGCGCTCAAATCTTCGGGGCAGCAGTTATCTTTGCTTGGGTATTCGGTGCAAGCCTGGCGGTTTGGGCAGTGCTGAAAGCCACCATGGGTATCCGTGTAGGTGAAGAAGAAGAACTTGAAGGCATGGACTTCCATGACTGTGGTGTAGATGCTTACCCAGAGTTTGTTAGCGTGAAATAATATGTAACATTTCTAGGTGCTTACCAAGCCCTGCATCCTTTGGATGTGGGGCTTTTTGCTATTTATCGGTTACATAACGTATTGCATACGCATATTTGGTGTGTATACTAATCGCATTGATAAACGTTCTCATTTGAATTTGCACTTTAGGGAATCAAGGATATGAAAAAGCTGTTGACAGCATCAGCACTGATGTTTGGAGTTATGGGTACAGGCGTAGCGCAAGCTGCAGAGGAAGTGAACGTATACTCTTACCGTCAGCCGTTTCTGATTGAGCCAATGCTTGACCAGTTCACCAAGGAGACAGGTATCAAGGTAAACGTGAAGTTTGCTAAGAAAGGTATGGCTGAGAAAGTTGAGCAGGAAGGCGAATACAGCCCGGCTGACGTTCTGCTGACCGTTGATATCTCTCGTCTGATGGAGCTGGTAAATAAAGATCTGGTTCAACCTGTTGATAGCAACATCATTGATGAAAACGTACCTGCACAATACCGTGATGGTGAAGACCGCTGGTTTGCCCTGACTACGCGTTCTCGTGCGGTTTACTCTTCCCGTGACCGTGTAGGTCAACTGGGTGCGGATTTTGACTACATGGATCTGGCGAAGCCTGAATTCAAAGGAAAAATCTGTACACGCTCTGGTAAGCATCCGTACAATGTTTCCCTGGTTGCCTCTATCATCGCTAACCATGGCGAAGCAGAAGCAAAAGCATGGCTGGAAGGCGTGAAAGCGAATCTGGCCCGTAAACCACAGGGTAACGACCGTGCACAAGTCAAAGCGATCTCTGAAGGTCTGTGTGACGTGTCTCTGGGTAACAGCTACTACCTGGGTAAAATGCTGGCCGACGAGAAGCAAATCCCATGGGCAGAGAGCGTATACCTGAACTACCCTGGCCAAAAAGCTGACGGCACACATGTGAACATCAGCGGTATGGCAATGGCGAAATACTCGCCAAACAAAGAAAACGCACAGAAACTGATGGAGTACCTGACGTCAGATGCGGCACAAAAGATGTACGCGGAAGTGAACTACGAAGAGCCAGTTAAGCCGGGCGTTGCAAGCTCTGAGCTGGTGGCCTCTTGGGGTGAATACAACGCAGACGATCTGCCACTTGAAACCATTGCGGATAACTACGCAACAGCGATGAAGCTTCTTGATGAAGTGAAATTCGACCTGTAGACCTGTAATGGTGAAGGGGGAACTTGGTTCCCCCTTACTGCATTCTGACGCCATAATGTTGTAGGCAATGTTAGAACAGAATCGATTTTTGAAAGCCAGTAGTTGGGTGTTTTCCCTGCTGCTGGTTTTGCCTATTTTGGCAATCTTTTACACTTCGCTTGGTGAATCCGACGAAGTCTTTGGTCACCTGATGTCTACGGTGATGGGTACTTACACGCTAAATACCGCGTTGTTGGTCTTAGGCACTGTCTCTCTTTCCCTTTTAATGGGCATTCCCTCAGCCTGGTTGATGGCCAACTATGCCATTCCCGGAGATCGTTGGTTGCAGTGGGCCTTGGTACTTCCCCTTGCAATGCCCGGCTATATTGTTGGTTATATCTATACCGATTGGTTTGATTTTGCTGGCCCTATTCAACTCCTTCTAAGGGATGTGACAGGCTGGACGTCAGCCGCGCAATACTGGTTCCCTGATTTACGCACCTTGCCAGGTGCATGTTTTGTCTTGGCGTTAGTGCTGTACCCGTATATCTACCTTCTTGCCCGTGCGGCTTTCATGGAACAAAGCCTGACGCTGACTCAATCGGCACGCCTGCTTGGCTGCACCCCAACACAAAGCTTTTTCCGTGTATCACTGCCGCTTGCCCGTCCTGCTATTGCAGTGGGTGCCTCGCTGGTTGCCATGGAAGCGCTCGGTGATTTTGGTACCGTTTCCTATTTCGCCGTGAGTACGCTGACAACGGCGGTATACGATACTTGGCTAGGTTATTCCAACCTCAATGCCGCGGCAAAAATCTCTGCCATCATGCTAGTGGTGATTTTTGTGCTGATCAGCAGTGAGCGATATAGCCGCCGCAAGCAAAAGCTTTTCAGTCAGAATGTCACGCCGGATACCATTGCCAAATCACCGCTTCGAGGCAAATACAAAGTGCTGGCGACTGTATGGTGCTGGGGGCTTTTCACCATCGCGTTTATCGCGCCGCTTGGCCAACTTCTTATCTATGCGTGGGATTATCATTCCAGCAGTTCGGTGGAAGATTTTGCACAATACAGTGTGAACAGCCTTTATGTGTCGGCAATTGCTGCCGTGGTGGCATTGGTTATTGCGCTACTGGTGAATTTCTATAAGCGTCTTTCCGGCCGTGCTGCGAGTAATGTGCCTATCCGTATCGCCTCAATGGGGTATGCGGTACCAGGGACTGTGCTGGCGATAGGTGTGCTGATTTTCCTGACCAGTGCTGATCACATTATCAATGATATTGCTAAAGCCATGGATTGGGGACGTCCGGGACTCCTTCTTTCCGGCACTATGTTCGCCATGTTGACGGCATTTGTGGTACGTTTCAGTGCGGTCGCAATCGGCAGTGTTGAATCGAGTCTTGCAAAGGTTTCACCGTCGCTGGATATGGCTGCGCGCACCATGGGCTGTAATGTACGCAGCATGATTCAGCGCGTGCAATTACCTCTCATTCGTCGAGGCTGTTTGATTGCCATGCTGCTGGTATTTATTGAATCGATGAAAGAGCTTAATGCAGCATTGTTGCTTCGCCCTTTCAATTTCGAAACGCTGGCGACCTATGTCTTTAACTATGCTTCCGACGAACACCTTGAATATGCAGCGTTACCAGCAGTATTACTGGTGTTGGTTGGACTTATCCCTTTGATCATGATTAACCGTTCTTTGGAGCAAAGCCACTCATGAGTTGTGCACTGACTGTAAGCAATCTGATTTGTCGTTATAACGGCCAGGCAGTGCTGAATGATCTCACGTTCCGCGTTGAAAAAGGCGAAATTGTCTGCCTACTCGGGGCAAGCGGCTGCGGTAAAACGACTCTGCTGAAAGCCATCGCTGGCTTGCTGCCTTTAGACAGTGGCGAGATGATGATTAATTGCCGTCAGATTGTAGGCCCCTCGCTGAATGTGCCGCCTGAGCAGCGCAATATCGGCATGATTTTTCAGGACTATGCCCTGTTCCCACACCTAACGGTGGCAGAGAATGTGTCGTTCGGTCTGAAAGGTTGGGACAAATTGGCCACCAACGCACGTGTCCAAGAAATGCTGGCGCTGGTAAAACTGGATGGTCTCGAAAGCCGTTATCCGCATCAACTTTCCGGCGGTCAACAACAGCGTGTTGCGATTGCCCGAGCGTTGGCTGGTAAGCCAGATCTTCTGTTACTGGATGAACCTTTTTCCAATATCGACACGCAAGTGCGCCACAGTCTAATCAAAGAAATCCGAAAGATTTTCAAAGAGCAGGGTGTGACGGCCATTTTCGTCACCCACAGTCGAGAAGAAGCCTTTGCTTTCGCCGATAAATTGGCGGTGATGAATAAAGGTGTGATTGAGCAATACGGTGGTGCGACCGATCTTTACTACAGCCCAAGCAGCCGTTTTGTGGCAGATTTTCTTGGACACGGCTCATATGTGCCGGTATCTGTGAATGGCGACAGTAAAATGTATACGCCATTGGGAGAGTGGCCAGTAGAGCAAGCCGCCAATGGCAGCGATTTGGAATGGCTTATCCGCCCACAAAACCTCTCGATTACCCCAGATGATTCTGGCAATGGTGTCGTAAGTGATGTGCAGTTTATGGGTGACAGTTGCCGCTATCTCGTGGATGTGAATGGACAAAGCTTAATGGTTTACTCTAACCAACTTTTGGATATGGGTGACAAGGTTAGACTCGATATCAGACCACACCCACCGGTGCTGTTCGAAGCCTCCTAATTTGAGTGAGTTGACATAGAATACAAAAAAACCGGCGTAAGCCGGTTTTTTCTTGGTTGCTTGCGGGACTTAGTGGCCGCAAAGCATGTCAATGTAACCATCCGCCTGACGAATCAATGCTTCTTTATCCGGTTGCTGGTTAGTTTGAAGATAAAGAATGTAGCATACGCCATCAAAGAGTCGGGCCAGCTCAATGGCTGAGCGGCGCTCTGGGATCACACCTTCTTGAATACCGTGATTGAATAGGGCGGTGTATTGCTCCAAAACCACGTTTTTGCCTTCCACAAAATTTGGCCAGATGTCTTCACGAATAGATGTGCTCCACTCATACCAGACTTTCAGCCATTCTTTGTCTGCCAGCGCCGCGTCGATCACCGCGGAAGTCACGAACGACAATGAATTACGAACGTGTTTTTTACCCAAGTGAAGGTGGCGGGCAATAATCTGTTGAAACTCTTTTTCTGCTTCTTTGAGTACGGCTTCGACGAGATCTTCCCGGGTCGGGAAGTAATTAAATACGGTTGCCACAGAGACTTGTGCCATATCTGCGATATCTGCATGCCCTGCACGCCCGATGCCACGCTTGGAAAATACTTCCAGCGCATAGCCGAGCAGTTGTTCCTTCCTCTGCTCAGGCGACAAACGGGTCCTTGTACGTCCACTTGATGTAGTCATCCTGGTTCCTGCCAACTTATAACGAATTTAGTCTGCCTATATCGGACAAACTTTATATTGATGTAACACGCTAAATAACAACTGCTTGCGAAGTGTACAACAGCAACAAGTTGCTTAACAACGGCTTGACGCTATGGAGCGTCGAAATTTTGACGTGCATCGAGAGTAGGCTTGAGCAAGCGGCAGTGGTAGAATGTCCGACCTCATTTACACAGGTAGTCTGGCGGATAGCCGTCGAGGGTTAAAATGAAACATACCGTAGAAGTGATGATTTCAGAGCAAGAAGTCCAACAGCGTGTGAAGGCGTTGGGTGCTGAAATCACTGAGCACTATAAAGATTCTCAGGACCTGGTCATGGTTGGCCTGTTGCGTGGTTCTTTTGTATTCATGGCGGATCTGGCGCGTGCCATTGAGCTGCCTCATTCAGTCGACTTCATGACAGCATCAAGCTACGGCAATGCGATGGAAAGTACCCGTGATGTGCGTATCCTGAAAGATCTGGATGACGACATCAAAGGGAAAGATGTGTTGCTGGTGGAAGATATTATCGACACCGGTAACACCCTGAGCAAAGTATGCGAAATCCTGTCTATTCGTGAGCCTAAATCTATCCGCATCTGTACGCTGCTCGACAAACCAGAGCGTCGTGAAGTCGATGTACATGTAGATTGGTATGGCTTCAAAATCCCTGACGAATTCGTTGTGGGTGTGGGCATCGACTATGCTCAGAAATATCGTCACCTGCCGTACATCGGTAAAGTGGTGCCACTGGAAGGCTAATCACCTAACAGCCATGAAAAAAGCGACCATCTGGTCGCTTTTTTGTGTCTGAGTATTTCAGAGGTTATTCAGGAATGAGCTCTGACATGGCTGACTCATAGCCTGCTTCCAATGTCGCAACGCTATTCGCTGTCATTCCCAAATCCTTCAGTACACCATCACTGATGTCATAGAACCAACCATGAATTTTTACGTCCTGCCCGCGCTCCCAGGCGGCACGCAGTATGGTGGAATTGCCAAGGTTGTAGACCTGCTCGGCAACATTGATTTCACAGAGTTTATTACCCTGCTCTTCTAATGTGAGGCCGCTTAGGTAGCGTTTGTGCTTTCGGTAGAGGTCGCGGATGTGAAGAAGCCAGTTGTTGATAAGGCCGAGCTCGGGGTTTTCAATCGCGGCGTGCACACCACCACAACGGTAATGTCCACAGATGATGATGTGTTTTACCTGAAGCACGTCAACAGCATACTGAACCACAGAAAGGCAGTTAAGGTCAGTGTGGACAACTTGATTGGCCACGTTTCGGTGAACGAATAGCTCACCCGAGTCCAGACCTGTCAGACGCTCCGCCGGTACGCGACTGTCAGCACAACCTATCCATAGGTATTCAGGGTGCTGGGATTTTGCTAATTCCGCAAAGTAAGCCGGATTGTCTTCTTTGATGGTTTTGGACCATTTCACATTATTGGAAAGAAGCTGCTTAATTTGAGCCATGGCGCCCCCTAAAAAATTCTGCGAGCAACTATACACCACAAAAGATCATATTTAGATACAATTTAACACTTTCTACTCAACATTTTAGCTCCTCCTACCAGCAGTATGGTTGATATAACAGATCCCTGTTACCGTAATTGATCGGTATACTAGGGCGCGCTTTATCTCCTCCCCGCTAACCATTTGGGAACAAAATGTGTACACCAGCCGCAAAGAACCGCGGATGGTTTGGGAAAAGTTGCGTCTTTGATTTGTTGGAGAGCACGGATAGGAGAGCTGATTACCTACTTGGGTAATTGGGTAGCTTGCCGAAAAGGAAGTATTAAAAGGGAGCAAGTTGTGAAATTAGACCGATTCAAACACTGGAGCCTGAAAGGCGACATTTTCGGCGGTGTCACTACTGCCATCATTTCTCTTCCCCTCGCGCTTGCATTTGGTGTCGCCTCCGGCGCTGGTGCTGAAGCAGGTCTTTGGGGCGCTATTCTCGTTGGTTTGTTTGCTGCGCTGTTTGGCGGCTCCTCCACACTGATTTCTGAACCGACCGGCCCGATGACAGTCATCATGACGGCTGTCCTCACCTCTATGATGGCGAGATATCCAGAAACGGGCATGGCAATGGCCTTTACTGTCGTTATGATGGCAGGTGCTTTTCAGGTCTTACTGGGTACGTTGAAACTGGGTAAGTACGTCACCTTAATGCCATATAGCGTGGTATCCGGCTTTATGTCCGGCATTGGTGTGATACTGATACTGCTGCAAATTAGCCCATTGATGGGACAGGCAGCGCCTCCTGGCGGCGTGCTGGGAACGATTCAGGCATTGCCAGAAACCGTCTCGAATCTCAGTTTCAAAGAGCTCTTCCTCGGCCTTCTGACTTTGGGCATTCTGTTTTACTTTCCGAAAAAATACCGTAAGTACATTCCTGCCCAGCTCGTTGCGCTGGTATTGGTAACTCTGTTATCTGTCATTTTCTTTGATATCGAGAGCATTCGCCGTATCGGTGAAATACCGACAGGTTTGCCGTCAATTGTGTTCCCGACTTTTACTCCAGAACAGCTCACCACTATGGTGATTGATGCGCTGGTGCTGGGTACTTTGGGTTGTATCGATACGTTGCTGACGGCAGTGATTGCTGACTCATTGACCCGGGAAGAGCACAACTCAGACAAAGAGCTCCGTGGTCAGGGCATTGCGAACATTATCTCGGGTATGTTCGGAGCACTGCCAGGAGCCGGTGCCACCATGGGTACCGTGGTGAACGTTCAGGTTGGAGCTCGCTCACCGCTGGCAGGGATTGTTCGTGCCCTTATTCTTGCAGCAGTGGTGTTGGTCGCAGGCTTCCTGACAGAGCCGATTCCAATGGCTGTGTTGGCCGGTATCGCACTCTATGTGGGTATTAACATTCTTGACTGGAGTTTCCTGCAGCGCGCCCACAAAGTGAGTAAGCACCAAACGGCTATTATGTATGGCGTCATGGCGCTGACTGTTTTTGTCGATTTGATTGTTGCTGTTGGCTTGGGTGTTTTCATTTCCAACGTGATCGTGATTGAAAGGCTCAGCCGAGAGCAGGCGAAGCAGGTGAAAGCCATCAGTGATGCGGATGAGGATGATGTTCCTCTGACAGACGAAGAGCGAGATTTATTAGATAATTCTGATGGAAAGGTGTTGTTTTTCTATCTCTCCGGCCCAATGATCTTCAGCGTGTCCAAAGCCATCTCCCGACAACACACCAGTATCGGCGACTATCGCGTCATGATCCTGGATTTGAGTGATGTGCCTCTGATTGACATGACAGTGGGTCTCGCGCTGGAAAACGCCATTGCCGATGCCCGCGAAGCGAATTGTACTGTGTTCTTGCTCAGTCCTCATGAGCAGACCACAGAACAGCTGAAACGCCTTCATGTTGGCGACTGGGTCGCTGACACGCACATGTTCGACTCCCGTTACGATGCGCTCAATGCTGCCAAGCGGCTAACGGAAGTCATGCCATAAAAGAATAAATAACACTTATGAAAGCAATTGAAATCGACAATCTGGTCAAGGTATATGGCACAGATGTCAAAGCGCTTAAAGGGGTGTCTTTATCGGTTGAGGAGGGCGATTTTTACGCCCTTCTTGGTCCTAACGGTGCCGGAAAATCCACGACGATTGGGATCGTCAGCTCACTGGTAAACAAAACGTCTGGCAAGGTGAAGATTTTCGGTTACGACATCGACACTCAACTGGTCGAAGCAAAAAAACAAATTGGACTGGTGCCTCAGGAGTTTAACTTCAATCAGTTCGAGAAAGTGGAACAAATCGTTGTTAATCAGGCTGGGTACTACGGCGTAGAGCGTGAAGAAGCCAAGCGCCGCGCTAAAAAATACCTCACCCAGCTCGACCTTTGGGAGAAGCGCAACGAATCAGCCCGTAATCTTTCTGGTGGTATGAAGCGCCGTCTGATGATTGCGCGCGCCCTGATGCACGAGCCAAAACTGCTTATTCTGGATGAGCCTACAGCGGGTGTAGATATTGAACTGCGCCGCTCGATGTGGACTTTCCTGCAGGAAATCAACAAGCAGGGCATCACTATCATCCTGACCACCCATTATCTCGAAGAAGCGGAAATGCTGTGTCGTAATATCGGCATCATTAACCGTGGTGAGCTGATTGAAGACACCTCGATGAAAGCGCTTTTAAAGAAACTGGATGTGGAAACCTTTGTTCTGGATCTCGCGCCGGACAGCTCAGTAAAAAGCTTGGAAGGCGTTCAGTGGGTGCAAGTCGATGACCACACACTGGAAGTTGATGTGCATAAACACACAGGCCTGAACACGGTCTTCGAACAGTTGACCGCGCAAGGTATCCAGGTGCTTTCGATGAGAAATAAAGCTAACCGATTGGAAGAGTTGTTCGTGACGCTGGTGCGCGAAAATGCGGAGGCCAAAGCATGAATAAACTTTACTGGGTGGCTTTTAAAAGCCTCATCATCAAGGAAGTGACCCGCTTTACCCGTATCTGGGTGCAAACGTTGGTTCCGCCTGCCATTACCATGACCTTGTATTTCATCATCTTCGGTAACCTGATTGGCAGCCGGATTGGTGAAATGGGCGGCTTCAGTTACATGGCTTACATCGTACCGGGTCTTATTATGATGTCGGTGATCACCAACTCTTACTCCAACGTGGCCTCTTCCTTTTTTAGTGCCAAAATGCACCGGAACATTGAAGAACTAATGGTTGCGCCTGTACCGAACTACATCATGATCGCCGGTTATGTCGGCGGCGGTGTGGCAAGAGGCTTGGCGGTTGGGGTGATGGTCTCCATGGTGTCGCTGTTTTTTGTCGACCTTAAAATTGCCCATCTCGGCGTGATTGTGGCCACGGTATTCCTGACATCGGTGGTCTTTTCACTGGGTGGATTGATCAATGCAGTATTTGCAAAAAGCTTTGATGACATCAGTATCATCCCGACCTTTGTACTGACACCGCTGACCTATCTGGGTGGCGTGTTTTATTCGCTCTCCCTGCTTCCTGAATTCTGGCAGGGCGTGTCGAAGCTGAACCCTATCGTCTACATGGTGAATGCTTTCCGTTACGGCTTTCTTGGTGTGTCTGATGTGAATATCGTGACGTCATTTGCGGTATTAAGTTTGTTTGTTGTCGGACTGTACACGTTAGCGTGGTATCTCATTAGTCGTGGTATCGGCCTTCGAAGCTAAGAGCACTATGAGCATAAAAAAACCGCCTTCCGGCGGTTTTTTACTATCTGAGTGCGAGCGTATTACTCTTCGCTGTCGTCAGCGACCTGTGGGGTCAAATCAACAGTAAGGTTGTCGATAAGTCTCACTTGGCTCAGGAAAGCAGCTGCCAGAATTACGGCTTTAGAAGTGTGCTCGCTGATAGGTTGCAGGGTGTTGGCATCACGGATGAAAATCTCGTCTGGCTCTAGACCCGCTGCGCGCAGCTGGTCGTTACCGTCCAGCACCAGTTCGCTGTAGTCGTTACGGCCACCACGCATTTGGCTACTGATCCAACGCAGAGTTTTTGCCAGCACTGGTGCACGTTGACGCTCATCGACGGTCAAACGGGTATTACGGCTGCTCATGGCAAGCCCATCCACTTCACGCACGGTCGCAACAGGAATGATTTCGATAGGCAGGCAAAGATCGTCCACCATCTTTTTAATCACGGCAAGTTGCTGGAAGTCTTTCTCACCAAAGCAAGCCACATCCGGCTGAACCATATTGAACAGCTTGGAAACAACGGTTGCTACGCCTTTAAAGTGGCCTGGACGGGATGCGCCTTCAAGCACACCGGAAAGGCCCGGAACATCCACAAATGCGTGATTGTCCATGCCATTGGGGTACATGATGTCGGCGGTCGGGGTGAATACCACCTCAACCCCTTCAGTGTTCAGTTTGGCAATGTCTTCATCGAGCGTGCGAGGATACGCCGCCAAATCATCTGCTTTATCAAACTGCATTGGGTTAACGAAGATGCTAACAACCACTACATCGGCATTCTCACGGGCTCTGCGAACCAGAGTGAGGTGACCGTCGTGCAGGTGACCCATGGTAGGGACAAACGCAATGCGCTGGCCTTCACGGCGCCATTGCTGAACCTGTTCACGGAGTGGGGCAATCTCAGCGATTACTTGCATTTATCGGCATTCCTCAGTTAAACGTCTGCTCTGGGCCAGGGAACTCGCCGCTTGCCACTTCTTCAATGTAACGGGACACAGCCAGACGCATGTCGCCCGTTTCTTTCAGGTAGTTTTTGGAAAAACGTGGGATGTAGTTAGCAGAGATGCCGAACATGTCGTGCATCACCAGAATCTGGCCATCCGTCGCATTACCTGCACCGATACCAATGACAGGTACACGGACAGCGTCAGTGATGCGCGCTGCCAGCGCTTTTGGCACACATTCCAGCAAGATAACCTGAGCACCGGCTTTTTCGAGCGCCAGTGCGTCCTGAACCATTTGCTCTGCTTTTTCCTCTTCGCGGCCCTGAATTTTAAAGCCACCGAAGATATTAATGGATTGAGGGGTCAGGCCAAGGTGCGCACATACAGGCACAGCGCGTTGGGTCAGCATGGTGATGGTATCAGCTAGCCAAGCGCCGCCTTCCACTTTCACCATGTTGGCGCCGGCTTGCATTAGAACTGCTGCGTTCTTGCAGGCTTCTTCTGGCGTGGCAAATGACATAAATGGCATGTCGGCCATCAGAAGGCTATTTGGGCTACCTGCACGCACACTGCGCGTGTGATAAGCGATTTCGTCAATCGTGACTGAAAGGGTGTCACTCTTTCCTTGCAAAACCATGCCTAGTGAGTCGCCAACCAGCAACACAGGCATTTCCTGCTCTTCAAATAATTGGGCAAAACTGGCGTCATAAGCAGTTGCCGAAGCAAATTTACGTCCTTCCTGCTTCCATGCCATTAAGGTACTAATCGTAATTTTTTTCATCTTGTCTCCCAAACCCTGCTTGTTTTGTTTCGGTGCCTAGGCGAGTGTGCTTACGCGAGGGCAGTCAGGCCGTTTTTATCCGTGACGGCGACCAGCTCTGCGACAGCACTGCCATCAGGCAGCTGCAAGTCAGGGGCTATTTCGGCGAGAGGGTAAAGCACGAATTCACGCACTTTCATCCCGTAGTGTGGAACGGTTAACCGTTCACTTTCCAGCTGGAGATCCCCATACAGCAGGATATCCAAGTCCAGAGTTCGTGGTCCCCAGCGTTCTTCTTTACGCTCGCGGCCAAACTCCAGCTCAATACGCTGTGTATGATCAAGAAGATCTAACGGTTGAAGCTCGGTGTCAATGGCTGCAACCGCATTCACATAATCGGGCTGGTCGGCGGGACCCATCGGCTTACTGCTATAGAGCGAAGATGTACAGACAAAGCGGGTACCTGGTAGATGTTTCAGTGCCTCAATCGCATGTTGGGCTTTTTCTACCGGATTACCTAAGTTACTGCCTATAGCAATGTAAGCGCGGATCATGATTCTGTATTCGACTTCGGTTTAGGCTTTCGGCTGCGAGGCTTGGTTTTGCGGCGACGTCGGGTCTTTTTCGCTGCACTGGCCTTGTTCAGCACCTGCACCATGTCATGGCGATCGTCACGGTTCGCTCTTTGGAAGTCATCCCACCAGGTGGCGAGCTCTTCCAGTTGTCCGCCTTCAATTTTGCCACGCATTTCAAGGAAATCGAACGCAGCGCGGAACTTGTTTTGTTCCAGCAGTTTGTAAGCGCGGTTACCTGAGCGGCGGCTCAAGCGAAGCTGCAATTGCCAGATATCGCGAATCATTGCAGTGAAGCGGCGCGGGATCGCGATGCTCTTCACCTGCTCATCCAGAATGTCATTGGCCGCGACCATAAAGGCGTCGTAGTAGCTCAGGCCACTTTCGAAGGCGATTTCTTCTGCGCGGGTTTCCAGCGGGTACCACAGCATAGCGGCATACATAAAGGCTGGGTTGATGCGCTGGTCATTGGCGACGCGATCGTCGGTAGATTTCAGTACCAGCTCCAACATCTTCTCGCATTTACTGCTGCGATCTTCGGTGAAATGCTCATCAAGGATCGGGAACAGTGGCGAAAAGAGATTGTAGTCACGCAGCAGGCGATAGGTATCCAAGCCGTTGCCGGATTGCAAAAGCTTGAGGCTTTCTTCAAACAGACGGGCGGCAGGAATATCACGAAGCAGGTGAGCCAGCGCAGGAATTGGTGCGGCTGTCGCTTCGTTAATTTGCATGTCGAGCTTCGCGGCAAAGCGCACTGCACGCAGCATACGAACCGGGTCTTCACGGTAACGGGTTTCCGGATCGCCAATCAGGCGGATCACGCGGTTTTTCAGGTCTTCAACACCACCTGCATAATCGCGTACCGAGAAGTCATCAATGTTGTAGTAAAGGGCATTGACGGTGAAGTCACGGCGCTCTGCATCTTCATCGATGGTGCCGTAAACGTTGTCACGCAGCAGCATGCCGTCATTCGACTGGCTGGCAGACTTATCACCTTTATCAGCGCCGTGGTGACCACGGAAGGTCGCCACTTCAATCACGTCACGACCGAAGAGAATATGTGCCAGACGGAAACGGCGGCCAACCAGGCGGCAGTTTCTGAACAGCTTACGCACTTCTTCCGGCGTCGCGTTGGTCGCGATATCGAAATCTTTTGGCTGTTTATTCAGCAGCAAATCACGCACACCACCACCAACGAGGTATGCTTCAAAGCCTGCTTTATTCAGGCGATAGAGCACCTTCAGCGCATTTTCGCTGATATCTTTTCTTGATATACCGTGCTCTTGGCGTGGAATAACTTCTAGCTTCAGGTCATCAATCGCGCGTGTTTTATTATCGCGATTCAATACCTTACGGCAAAAGCTGGTAACTCGATTAAAGATAACTCACCTCGTATCTGACAGGTCGGGCCATAAAAACGACGGCATATGATATATCACCGCTCCGTATTTTAGAAAGCTGTAATCACTTCCGTCTCATTTGGCAGCTTGCTTATCTGCCAGTTTTTCTCGCCCCAAAGGAGCAATTCTTCCACCGGTGCCCCCTGTAATTCAGCAGGAACAGGGTGCCCTAAAAATGCCAATGCAGCTTCAAGGGCGGGACCAGGATGGGTATTGTCGATGGCCGGTGCATGGTTTTGCTTAGAAAGCTTATTACCGTCGGCGTTGAGTGCAAGTGGCAAGTGTAAATAACTCACCTGAGGTGCGCCCAGTTTTTGATAAAGAGAAACCTGTCTTCCCGTCGGCTCAATAAGATCCGCGCCACGAACGACCTCTGTGACACCTTGATGAATATCGTCCATTACCACCGCCAGGTTGTAGGCATAAAGCCCGTCACGGCGCTTAATAATGAAGTCTTCCGCTGCCATCGCAGGGTCGAGTGGCATCACACCATGTTTGATATCAACAAACTCTGTCACCGGGCTATCAATGCAGACACGAACAGCAGAACCATCAGCGCCCAGTGTCCTTTGTCGGCAAGTGCCAGGGTAAATGCCACCGGCGTCTTTTATCTGGCGTCGGGTGCATTGACAGAAGTAGGCTTCACCATTTCTTAGCCAGTGCTCGATCTGCGCTTGATAGGCATCGTAGCGGTCATGCTGGTAAAGGATGCCGTCATCCCAATGAAGGCCGTAGGCGTCCAGTGTTTTGAGAATGGCATCAGCCGCCCCGGCGACTTCCCGTGGCGGATCGATATCTTCGATACGAACCAACCAGTTACCTTGATGGGCTTTAGCCTGAAGGTAGCTTCCCAGCGCTGCCACTAAGGACCCAAAGTGTAGGGGGCCTGATGGCGAAGGGGCGAATCGCCCGACGTATTGCATTTTCTGTTTCTCTGAAAAAGGAAAAAGGGAGCCTTAGCTCCCTTTTTGCCATGAATCTCGGTAAAGCGGTAGGCTTAGCCTGCCATTTGCTTTTCTTTGATTTCTGCAAGGGTTTTGCAGTCAATACATAGATCCGCAGTAGGACGGGCTTCAAGGCGACGTACACCGATTTCAACACCACAAGAATCACAGAAACCGAAATCATCGTCTTCCAGACGCTGAAGGGTTTTGTCGATCTTCTTGATCAGCTTGCGTTCGCGGTCGCGGTTACGCAATTCCAGGCTGAACTCTTCTTCCTGTGCCGCACGGTCAACAGGATCAGGGAAATTAGCCGCTTCGTCTTGCATGTGATGTACAGTACGGTCAACTTCTTCCCTAAGCTGATTACGCCACGCTTGGAGGATTTTACGGAAATGATCAACTTGTTGATCATTCATGTACTCCTCGCCAGCCTTCTCTTGGTAAGGTTCTAACCCGGCCGTAGCCAGGATGCCCAGCGATTTTTTAACTTTGCTCTCTGGCATTAAGCGTTCTCCTAAATACACCCTGACCTGCTCGGTCAAAAGAGGGCGGTATCTATATCAGAAACCCTATAACGAGGCAATCTTTGTTTTTGCCTCTTGTCATCCCAGTGTGAAGATGTCTACATTTTTTCTCAATTCTGGGAGAACGGGACCCGTTTATTTATGCTCATATGGACTGATGAAAGTGTCGTTTGGTAACACAGAATTTCCACACCAAGTGCTTGAGCGTCTATAAGTAGCTGATTATAGACCGCATCTATGTGTTTTGCCGCTGACACCTTCTCAATTCCAGAATGAAGCACGGCAAAAAACAGCACCGCGCGTTTTCCTTGTTGGGCGAGCACGCCCAATTCCCGTAAGTGTTTCTGACCCCGAGTGGTGACAGTATCCGGGAAGAAGCCTTGTCCATCTTCTTCCAATAACGTGACACTTTTCACCTCTATATAGCAGTCTTCTTTGTCCGGTGATTGAAGCAGGATGTCGATGCGGCTCTTCTCTTCACCATACGGTACTTCGGTACGAAGGGTTTCATAACCCTGCAATTCCGCCACCACATCCTCTTTGATCGCTTCCACCACCAGACGATTAGCCTGTGCAGTATTGATGCAAATAAGGTGCCCGTGTTG
Source organism: Grimontia sp. SpTr1 (assembly GCF_947387585.1). Lineage (NCBI taxonomy): Bacteria > Pseudomonadati > Pseudomonadota > Gammaproteobacteria > Vibrionales > Vibrionaceae > Grimontia > Grimontia sp. SpTr1. The sequence continues at coordinate 18,894 of NZ_CANDOD010000012.1, read as the reverse complement.
AGTTTCTGTCAGCTCCCAGCTGTTGGCATATTTGCGCTTGGGGTTGTCAGAAGTGGAATACCACACGGTATCCCCCGGTGTGGCGCAACCTGTCATGGCACCTGTGTTCGCACAGTGCATGGTGACTTCAGAACCATCCGTCAATGTCACGTCGGCAAGAAAACGTTTATAGCGACGGATTAAGGTGGCCGGTTGTAATGGAGGGTCAAATTTCATGGTTGTCCTTGATAAATATACCGACGAACATCAACGGGTTAATGTCCAACGATTCAGGCATTGATAATGTACGCCGTGCCCATTTTCAGCCGGTACTGATGCATAAATGCCGAAGTGATAAAAAGTGAGCGGCGTTCGGAGCGAGCGTCGGTTTTCTGTCGGTCTGGCTCGGCGCGCTAAGGTGATGTGCGGCACGAAATTATGTTCTGCAGAGCGACCTAAGATCTTGGCGGCAGCCTCCTGCAGCTGGCTGGACAATGCGCTTAACGTGGCATTCTCCTCAATCCCGAGCCAGAGGATGCCCTGTTTGGGGAATTCGCCGGTTTCTGTGGTTTGGGTAGAGATGGCTGGAAGCGATATTTTATCTGCAACCTCACACAGCGAGCGATAGGCAGGACTGTCGACTTCGCCGAGAAACGCCAGGGTAATATGGAGGTTCTCATCGGGAACGGGCCGACCGCGCTCGGCTAGCGTTTGCTTGAGCGCAACAATGGTGCTGCGGCTGTTGGCGTTGTGCGTGTCGCTTAAATCCAAAGCGAAGAAGAGTCTTCGCGTTTCCTTGCTCAACGTCCTGCATCCTTGCGTGATTTGGGTATACTGTTCGCGTAATTCTGACATAAAGGCCTTTCCATTGTCACAGCTCCCTATCGACAGCGTCTTAGAAGACGTGATCTCCGCACTGACCCAATCTTCGCAAGTGATTCTTAAAGCGCCGCCGGGGGCAGGTAAATCGACAAGATTGCCGCAGGCGCTGCTGGAGAAAAATGTCTTCGAAGGAAAAATCATCCTGCTGGAACCCCGTCGTCTAGCGGCAAGAAACATTGCCCGCTTTCTGGCTTCCCAGCGCGGTGAGAAAGTGGGTGAGACGATAGGTTTACGTGTGCGTGGAGAAACCCGTGTCAGTGACAAAACCCGCCTTGAGATCGTCACTGAAGGCGTACTGACAAGAATGATCCAATCTGACCCAGAACTCGACGGTGTCAGTTTGGTTATCTTCGATGAATTCCATGAGCGCAACCTTCATGCGGATCTTGCGCTGGCGCTCTCTTTGGATGTACAGGGCGCGCTTCGTGATGATTTAACCTTATTGGTTATGTCAGCGACACTGGACGATGCAGCGCTAACGACCCTGCTACCTCAAGCGAGAGTACTGACTTCCGAAGGGCGAAGCTTTCCGGTTGAAGTGCGTTATCAGCCGATCGCCAAACAATACGGCTATGAGGGTTTAGTGGCGTCTGCCGTTGCGAAATTGATGCAGGAAGAAGAGGGCTCAGCGCTGGTGTTCTTGCCAGGCGCAGGGGAAATCACCCGTGTGGCCGAAGTCTTGGAAACGAAAGTGCCCCATGGTGTGATGGTTTGCCCATTGTTTGGTCAGATGAATGCCAAAGAACAACAGGCGGCGATCGCACCAGCATCGAAAGGCCAACGTAAGGTGGTACTTGCAACCAACATTGCTGAAACCAGTTTGACGATTGAAGGCATTCGCTTGGTGGTGGATTCAGGGCTTGAACGCGTGGCGCGCTTTAACCGCAAAACTGGCATCACCAAGCTCGAAACGGTGCAGATTGCGCGCTCGTCTGCGATTCAACGGATGGGGCGGGCAGGTCGCTTATCAGCAGGCCTTTGTCTTCGTCTTTACAGTGAAGACTCGTTCCAGCGGATGCGGGCAGTTCCAGATCCAGAAATCGTTACCAGTGACTTGATGCAACTGGTGCTGGAAATCGTGCAGTGGGGCTGTGCGCCGGAAGATTTGCAATGGCTTGACCTGCCGCCGACCCAACATTGGCAGCAAGCCGTTACCCTATTGCGACAGCTGGATATTCTCGATGAACACAATGCGCTGACGCACAAAGGCAAGCAGGTGACTGAGCTGGGAACAGATGCCCGTCTTGGTGCAATGCTTATAGCGGCAAAGGTGTTTGGTGAGGAAGCCACTTCCACAGCCTGCTGGTTGGCAGCTTGGGCAGAAGAACCACCGCGAGGCAAAGCCGACCCTGATTTGCGCCTTCAATTGATGATGGCAATGAAAAAGCCGACCTGCCGCCAGCGTGCCGGACAATTGGCTGCAAGAATGAAGTGCTCCCTGTCAGAGGATTTATCCGGTGACTGGTTGCCCATCCTTGCTGCCGCGGCGTGGCCGGATAGGATTGCCAAATCCCGCGGCAACAATGGTCGCTTCTTATTAAGTAATGGGCATGGGGCGCAAGTCGATGCCGATCATCCACTCTCAGGGGAAGAAGCGTTAATTGCGGTGGACTTAATGAGTGTGGCGCAGGGTGATAGCCGCATTTTTACCGCCGTGCGTACGGATTTCTCAACGTTGCAAACCCGTCTGCCTTCACTGTTTTCTGAACGCGAATGGGTAGACTGGGACGAAAAGAAAGGCGCGTTGGTTGCCGAGAAACACCTTTGCTGCGGTGACATCGTTGTCGCTAAAAAAGCGATAGCACGATTAAGTGATGACATGCTGACCCGCGCGCTGATTCAGGCGATTAAGCGAAAAGGCGAAACATCATTACCGATGTCAGACAAAGCGGTAAGCCTTTTGAACCGGGCGCGATGTGCGCAAAGCTGGGAATTAGCCATTTCGCTGCCTCCGCTTGATGAATCTGCGCTGTTGGGGTCGCTCGACGATTGGCTGGCACCGTTTATGAACGGTGTTCGTAGCTTGAAGGATTTGAAGAAAATCGACTTCTTCAGTGCACTGGAAGCTTGGTTTGGCTGGGACATCACCAAACAGCTTAACCAATTGCTGCCGGAAACTTACGAAGTACCAACAGGCTCACGCTACGCTATTCGCTATCAACAGGGACAAAAACCGGTCTTGGCGGTCAGAATGCAAGAGATGTATGGTCAGGCGACATCACCGACTATCGCCGATAGCAAAGTGACTCTGGTGGTTGAGCTATTGAGTCCGGCACAAAGGCCGCTGCAAATTACGCAAGACTTGGCAGGGTTCTGGCAAGGCGCTTACCGCGAAGTGCAGAAAGAAATGAAAGGGCGCTACCCGAAACATGTGTGGCCAGATGATCCAGCAAATCATCAGCCGACACGATTAACTAAAAAACACTTTAAACCGGAAGCCTGAACCAGACTTCATGACAAAAGAAACTAAGAACACCAAACCCCGCACGCGACGCAAAACGGCGAGCCCGCGTGGTGGCAAGAAAAAAACGGCCTCAGCGAAGAAAGGCTGGGGCAAAAAACTGCTCTCCTTTGGCTTTAAATGCACGCTGGTTTTTCTGGCAGTCATGGCGATTTGGGGGATTTATCTGGATAGCAAAATCCAGGAACGCTTTGACGGGCAAATCTGGCAACTGCCTGCCGTGGTATATGGCCGCATTCTGCATCTTGCACCCGGAGAAGCCGTTACCATTGATTCGCTGAAGCGCGAGCTCGACATCCTCAACTACAAGCGTGTGCGCAATCCAAGCCGGCCGGGTGAGTATTCCGCGTCGAAAACCCGCGTCGAGATTATCCGTCGTCCTTTTGAGTTTGAAGACGGGCCGGAGCAGGCGCAACACGTGATGATCTCCTTTTCTGGGGAAGGCGTGCAAAGCCTGAAGCAGCTCGACAGTGGTAAGCAACTGGGTTATCTACGAATTGAACCCAAGCTGTTGGGCACCATGGAGTCGAACACGGATGAGCAGCGTATCTTCCTGCCTCGTGAACGATTCCCTGAGTTTCTGGTTGATGCGCTACTGACCACGGAAGACAGAAACTTCTATCACCATGATGGTGTATCTCCTCTTGCGATTGCCCGTGCATTGGTGGTCAACCTCAAAGCAGGCCGAACGGTGCAGGGAGGTTCAACTCTCACCCAACAGCTGGCGAAAAACCTGTTTCTCACCCGCGACCGCACCTTGTGGCGTAAAGCGCAGGAAGCTTATATCGCCGTGCTGCTGGACTATCGCTACAGCAAAGACCGACTTCTCGAAGCCTACCTGAACGAGGTGTATCTGGGTCAGGCACGTGGCAAGGGAGTCCATGGTTTCCCTTTGGGAGCGCGCCTTTACTTTGGTCGTCCAATTGAAGAGCTCAGTATTGATCAGTTGGCGTTGCTGGTGGGTATCGTCAAAGGCCCTTCGTACTACAACCCTTGGCGCTATCCAGAGCGTGTGCAGGAAAGGCGTGACCTTATCCTTCGTATGATGATGGAAAGTGGTGTTATCTCTTCTGGTCAATACGCAGAAGCTGCGGGGCGCAAACTCGGTATTCAGAAATCCCCGAGCATTAACAGCCGACAGCCTGCTTATTTTGAACAACTGACCCGCGAAATCCGCGAGCGCGTTGGCAGCCAATTCAATCCAGAGAGTGGCCTCCGCGTGTTCAGTACGCTAGATCCTTTGTCTCAGTCGATCATCGATAAAACCGTGGTTAAGAAGGTTGATCAACTAAAGAAAGTTGCCGGAAAAGATCTGGAAGCGGCAGTGGTGATTGCAGACCGCCAAAGTGGGGAGATTCGTGCCATGGTCGGTGGCAGCCGTCCTGGTTATGCGGGTTTTAACCGGGCACTCAATGGTAGCCGACAGATTGGCTCGCTTTCCAAACCGGCAGTGTATCTGGCGGCATTGTCAGATCCTGACAAATACAATCTGGCGTCACCATTGGATGATAAACCCATTGTGTTGAAAGGCGATCAGGGCAGCGAGTGGAAGCCGCGCAACTACGACCGAAAATTCCGTGGGCAGGTGCCTTTGCTCAAAGCGCTGGCGCACTCTTACAACATTCCGACGGTTAATCTCGGTTTGGCTGTGGGCTTGGGAACGGTCATTGATACCTATGAAGAACTGGGTGTCGACCCCGACCAAATCACCCGTGTGCCGTCATTGCTTCTCGGAGCATTTACCTTGACGCCGATGGAAGTCACGCAGATGTTCCAAACCATCGGCAGTGGCGGACGGAAAGCTGATTTAACAGCGTTGCGTGCAGTCGTTACCCGTGATGGTCAGGTGCTTTACCGAAATTGGCCGAAGTCGAGTCAGACAGTCTCTGAGCAGGCAAGCTGGCTGACCATGTACGCGATGAAGGAAGTGGTAAGAACCGGAACTGGCCGTTATCTCAACCCCTCATTTGGCTGGGCAGGTCTTGCGGGTAAAACAGGCACCACAGACAACAACCGTGATAGCTGGTATGTCGGCATTGATGGCCGTGAAGTGGTCACGGTCTGGCTAGGCCGTGATGATAACAAGTCGACCAAACTGACTGGCTCATCCGGTGCTTTGCGTTTGTATGCGGATTACATCAAAGCAAGGCAACCTGAGCCTTTGACGCTGAACTGGCCTTCTGAACTTGCCAGCGTGCCGTATCAGGTCAGGGAAGGGCAGTTTGTGACTGATTGCTTCAGCGAGAGTAAGTTGCCAATGTGGGATCCGAAAGGCCATTGGCGCAAACGGTGCGACAAGCCCGACCCGGTAAGCTGGCTGCAATCGATATTTAACTAATACCAATCGTAGTAAATATCTGCTCGCCCTAGCTTGTTAAAATGCTCGATAACTGCGTTGTAAAATTTGATTGTAGAATAGCTACTTATCGAAATTTTCCGCCTTGTTCTCGAGCATTTTTCCTGCGCTATTTCTGATCACCTACCTACTGTGATTGGTATAATTCCAGAAGGGGTTGGACGAGCGTTCAACCCTTTTTTCTTTTGGCTGATGATAAATTGCAGATACAAAAAAGCCTCGTCAATGACGAGGCTTTTTCGTTTTAGATGGTGCCGGCTACCGGAGTCGAACTGGTGACCTACTGATTACAAGTCAGTTGCTCTACCAACTGAGCTAAGCCGGCACACAAACCGTGGAAACGTTGCTGTTGTATCTGCACCATTTCACTGAATATGGTGCCTCGAGGCGGAATCGAACCACCGACACGGGGATTTTCAATCCCCTGCTCTACCGACTGAGCTATCGAGGCAACGGGCGCCATTAAATAGCAGAGCCGGGTTCTTGTCAAAATAATTTCTCACTCAAATCGTTCGACTGCTGCTTTTTTGCTTTATTTGGTGTGAATTGCATCGCACTGGCTGAGCTTTGACCTGTTTTCATTGTAATGTGATGGGTTTATCACTTCTTTCCCGCTGGCATTCACTTTCTGAAAACTGAAAATCCATCGACCTCCATGACAGGGTTTCTGGTCAAAGGTGTCGGAATATTTACCGGATGTCGCACTTTAAATCCAATTGGTTAAAAAACTTTCATTTTTCCCATTATTGCTACACTTAGTGGTACATAAAACTTTTCGACGTAAGTCAATTGTTAGGGGAGGGAATTCTGCGATGGGATTCTCATTGGGGGAACAACTAGACATTACACAGGTGATGGACCTAAAAGATCGCCTGCAAGCCGAATTAGAGAAGTCAGACAGCTTGCTGATCGATGGTAGCGAAGTATCACGTGTTGATGCACCAGGATTACAACTCCTACTTACCGCCAGAAACCTTTGCCACAACCAATCAATCAGTTGGAAGTGGGAAGGCGCGTCCGGTGAATTGGTGGGAGCAGCAAAAACATTAGGATTGGTTGAGCCGTTAGGTTTAGTCGATTTTGCTGAGTAAGTTTTTCAGGTAGTTCAATCAGGGTGACAGTATGCGAAAAATTCTAGCTGCGGACGATTCTGTATCTATTCGTCAAATGGTAAGCCACACGCTCAAAGAAGCGGGCTATCAGGTAGAAACCGCCAACGACGGCGCTGAAGCGCTGCAAAAAGCCAAGTCGGGCCAATACGATGTCATTATCTCCGACGTCAACATGCCAAACATGGATGGATTGGAATTTGTCCGTCAGGTACGTGCTGTACCGCAATATAAATTCACACCGATTCTGATGCTGACCACTGAAACGTCGGCAGAGAAAAAGAGTATGGGTAAATCTGCCGGCGCTACTGGCTGGATTGTTAAGCCGTTCAACCCTGACACTCTGTTGAAGACTCTACAACGCGTTATTTAAGTGTTCCACCAAGGAGATCGCTATGGCTTTGGACATGGACCAACTGCGCCGGATTTTCTATGAGGAGTGTCGTGAGAACCTTGAAGTCCTGGAGCGTGAGCTGCTTGCCCTTGACCCGGATGCAGACGTTGATCTTGATATTATCAACACAATTTTCCGGGCTGCTCACTCGATAAAAGGCGGTGGTGCGACCTTTAATCTCAATGAGATCAGCCAGTTTACTCATGTCATGGAGACACTGCTTGACGAAGCCAGGGAAGGGAAACGTCGTCTTGATGCTGCTACCATTGATTTGCTCCTCAAAGGGGGCGATTGCATCAACAGCATGCTGGTGGCTTATGAAACTGATACAGACTTCGACCACGTATTAAGAGACGCACTGACTGACCAATTGAACGAGTTGCTTAATGGTGGCCCGACTTCCGGTGGTGCAACTCCTGCAACCGAAGCGGAAGAGCCAACGACAGAGCAGAGTGGTGGCGCGGGCGATTGGGTCGTATTTTTCCAGCCTCACAAAGAGATGTTTTTCTCGGGCAACGATCCGGTTCGAATCCTTCGCGAGATGTTCGACCTTGGCGCTGACTGTATTATCGAATGTATTCAGGACAAGTTGCCGACCCTCGGTGAAATTGAGCCTGAGATGTGCTATCTCAGCTGGAAAATCACCGTCGACAGCGTCATTACCCGTGATCAGATTGAAGAAATCTTTGAATGGGTAGAAGACGAATGTGATTTGGAAATCACTCAGGCGGAAGGCGTCAAGGTGGAAGAGCCTGCTGTTGAGCAGGCAAGCACTGAATCTTCGGCGGCACCAGCAGAAAACTCGCCAGAACTAGCGGCCGCAGCCAAACCAAAAGCGCCTGCGAAAGCACCAGCATCCAAAGCCGATGCAGTTTCCTCCATCCGTGTTGAGATCGATAAGGTCGACAATCTCATCAATCTTGTCGGTGAGCTGGTTATTACACAGTCCATGCTCACTGAACTCAGCCAGAATTTTTCTGAAAGCAAACTTGAACGCCTGCAAGCAGGGTTGGATCAATTGCTGCAAAACACCAAAGAGCTGCAGGAGAGTGTGCTGAATATCCGCATGCTCCCTATTAGCTTTGCGTTTAACCGCTTCCCGCGCCTCATCCGCGACCTGTCTTCCCAATTGGGTAAGAACGTTGAATTGATCATCGAAGGTGAGCAAACCGAACTCGATAAGACCGTGCTGGAGCGAATCACAGACCCATTGGTTCACCTGGTGCGTAACGCGGTTGACCATGGTTTGGAAGCGCCGGATGTACGCGCTTCTAAAGGGAAATCCGAAACAGGACGCGTCAATCTTTACGCCTATCATCAGGGCGGATCCATCGTCATCGAAGTGCGTGATGACGGTGCCGGTCTGAATAAAGAAAGAGTGTGGAAAAAAGCCATCGAGAAGGGCTTGCTGCATGCCGACACGTCGATTGACGATCTTTCCGATCACCAAGTCTACAACCTGATCTTCGCGCCGGGCTTCTCAACGGCAGAAGTGGTCTCTGATGTCTCTGGCCGTGGTGTCGGGATGGACGTGGTGAAACGTAACATCGAAGATCTTGGCGGTCACATTGAAGTGGACTCCAAGCCTGATGAAGGCAGCGTGTTCCGCATCAGTCTGCCACTGACGCTGGCTATTCTTGATGGTCAATTGGTCAAACTGGCTGATCAGGTGTTTGTCGTCCCACTGATTTCGATTATCGAATCGATCCAGATCGAATCGGATCGTGTCAAAGTCGCGACTGGCGGCGTTGAGCTCTATCGCCTGCGGGACGAAAACATTCCCATCCTTCGCTTGAAAGAAGAGTTTTGCCTTGGTGAATCGGGCGCGCTCGATAAGCAGCTGTTGTGTCTGGTGGAAGCGGGTGGCAACCGTATTGGATTGTTGCTTGATGAAATGCTTGGGCAGCAACAGGTGGTGATTAAGAGCCTCGAGTCTAACTACACCCGTGTCAACGGGATCTCGGGGGCGACGATTCTTGGTGACGGTTCCGTTTCCCTCATCCTGGATGTGCAGGGGTTGATGACGGGGTTCCTGAGTCGCGTCGGTGACGCCAACAACCATATTGCGGCATAGGAGGAGCAAATGAGCGAGCAAGCCCTGGCTGTAGCAGAGAGTAAAGAAGGCGTGATGGAAAGTGAGGACAGACTGCAAGGTTCTGACTTCCTGAGCTTTGATCTCGCCCATGAGTTGTATGGCGTTGACATCCAAACTGTCGAAGAGATTCGCGTTTGGGAATCACCCACACTCATTCCACGCGCTCCCGAATTTATTCTCGGCGTGATCAACCTTCGCGGGATGATCGTGCCGATTATGGATCTCCGTGTGCGCTTCAATATCGGCAAAGTGGAGTATCTGCCCACGACCGTGGTGCTGATCCTCAAAGCGGGTGAAAACGCAGGCCATCGCATGATGGGGATTGTTGTTGATGCCGTGTCGGACGTGATCGACATGGGAAACAACAACTTGATCCCACCTATCGGTGACTCTGTTGTGATGCCGTTTGTCAGCGGCTTACTGAATGTGGATGCGCAGGTGATGAGCCTCCTGGATGTGGATGCGCTGCTCGATATCGACAACCTGGTGCATTAAGGAGGGGTTATGTCAGAAGACGTTATGGAATACCTCAGCTTCCTCATCGATGAAGAAGAATATGGATTGAACATCCTTGATGTGAAAGAAGTACGTGGATGGTCAGAAGTCCGAAAGCTCCCGAATAGCGAAAGCTATCTGTTGGGCGTGCTTGAACTGCGCGGGGAATACATTCCCATTGTGGATCTCAGGCAGCGTTTCAGCATGGATCCGTCCGTGCTCAGCAAAACCACCGTTGTGGTGATTGTGCGAAATGCCAAAGGCCAGTCCCTTGGCGTCATTGTGGATGCGGTTGCTGAGGTTTATCAGCTTTCAGCAAGCCAAATAAAGTCTGCACCCGGCTTTGTGAAAATCGATGAGCGGTACATCGAAGGTATCGCCTCAGTAGATGGTAAGCATGTGGTGTTAATCCGTTTAGAAAAACTGTTCGATTTTGACGAGTTGCATGAAGTAACGCAGCCAGATCTGGTTAGCGAGGAATAACAATTATGTCGTGGTGGAAGAAAGAGCAAGCAGCTGCAGCTGAAAACACACAAAAAGATCAGGGTTTAAAGGCGCACATTGTGTCCGCACTGGACACAGCGCAGACGGCGCTGATGATGGTCGATCGTGATTTTAAGGTCTTCTATGTCAACAACAAATCGGTGGAATTGTTGAAGACGCATGAAGCCCTTTTCCGATCGAAATGGCCGAGCTTCCGTGCGGACAAAGACTGGATTGAAGGAACCTGCATTGACATGTTCCATTCCAATCCAGCGCACCAGCGACAGATGCTCTCGAACCCGGCGAATCTTCCCTACGAAACCAACATCCAGGTAGAAGATGTCACCCTTAAGCTTGTTGTTGGTGCCGTCACCGACGAGAATGGTGATTACATCGGCAATACGCTGGAGTGGGATGATATTACCGAGGATCTGAAAGCGGACAATGAGCGCGCCCAACTGCAAGCGGCGATTGATCAATCACTGACGGCGATGGTGCTTATTGACCGAGACTTCGCCATTACTTACATCAACGAAGAAACTGTCAGGTTGTTCGAAACTCATCAAGCGTCATTTAAACAAGTCTGGCCTGGCTTCATGGCGACGAAAGACTGGTTAATGGGACGCTGCATTGATGAATTCCACAAAAATCCTGCTCACCAGCGCCAGCTGCTTTCTGACCCCAATAACCTGCCCTATAAAACCGATATTCAGGTTGCTGGCATCGTCATCGAATTAAACGTAGCAGCTATTGTGGATGCCAGTGGCAATTATATCGGTAACAGCCTTGAGTGGCGCGATGTGACCGCTGAGCGTGAGCGCGAAGTGGAAGTTGGCCGCTTAGTCTCTGCCGTTGAAGGCATGACCACTAACATCATGATGGCGGATAAAGACGGCAACATAACCTACTACAACCCTGCATTGAAGAACCTGCTCCGCAGTCGCGAAAGCGACCTGCGCGGTATCTTCCCGGGTTTTCAGGCTGATAACTTGGTGGGTAAAAATATCGATATCTTCCATAAGAACCCGGCGCACCAACGTGGGATTATCGGTAACCCCGATCGCTTGCCGTACACCGCAGAGATCAAAGTCGGCGAGCTTGAGTTCACCCTGACCTGTATCGCGATGTATGACGCAGCAGGAAACTACATTGGCCCTGCGCTGCAATGGGAAGACATCACTGAGCAAATGGCAGGTCAGCGCGATGTTCAGGGGCTGATTGAAGCTGCTTCTGAAGGGCGTCTTGATTCCCGCATCGATACTTCAAAATACAGCGGTTTTATGGCGAACCTCAGTGAGGGCATAAATGGCCTGCTCGACTCTATGGCTTCGCCGCTGAATAACTGCAAGGACGTCATGTCCCAAGTGTCGACCGGTAACCTCAAAGTGAACATGCCGGAAGACTATAAAGGCGACTTTGCCCAACTGAGTGATGCAGTGAATACCTCCATCACTAACCTTCGCGACATGGTGGAAAAAATCACGGCTTCTTCAGCGCGTGTGGCGTCGGCTTCCGGTGAAATTGCAGAAGGTAACTCAGACCTGAGCGAGCGTACTGAAGAGCAGGCAGCAAGCCTTGAAGAGACTGCCGCCAGCATGGAAGAGATGACCTCAACCGTGAAGCAAAATGCAGAAAGCGCCAATTCTGCTAACCGCTTGTCGCAAGATGCAAGCACCAAAGCCCAGAAAGGCGGTGAAGTGGTGAAACAGACCGTGCAGGCGATGGGTGAGATTAACAAGGCAAGTAAACGCATCTCCGACATTATCAGCGTAATCGATGAAATTGCCTTCCAGACCAACCTGCTGGCACTGAACGCTGCAGTAGAGGCGGCCCGAGCCGGTGAACAGGGTCGGGGCTTTGCGGTCGTTGCAGGTGAAGTTCGTAATCTCGCACAACGAAGCGCGGGGGCAGCGAAAGAAATCAAAGACCTCATAAAAGACAGCGTCGAGAAAGTATCTGAGGGCTCAAGGCTGGTGGATGAGTCCGGCGAAATGCTCAACGAGATCGTGGACGCCGTCGGTGAAGTCAGCACCCTGATTGGCAAGATCAACTCCGCAAGTCAGGAACAGGCGACAGGTATCGATGAAATATCGAAAGCCGTGGTCAAGATGGATGAGATGACCCAACAAAATGCAGCATTGGTGGAAGAAGCCTCTGCGGCGAGCCAATCGCTCCGTGACGAGGGCAGTGAGCTTCTCAATCTGATTGGTTTCTTCCAGGTCGACAGCAGCAAAACGGGCTTCGGCGTCAGCAAAGAACCGATCAAAAGCTTCACGGGTAGTGCACCTGCCGCGCCGAGAGCACCAGCGCCTGCTCCGGTTAAAAAGGCGGTGAATGCGCCAACGCCTGCTGCATCGCCGACGTCAGATGAAGATGACTGGGAGGAATTCTAACAGTGAACGCCATTCAGGCGCTGAGCCAAATCGAAGAGCAGCGCGAGTTTGAGTTTACTGATAAGGACTTCAAGTTCATTCAGGACTTTATGCTCAGGGAGACGGGGATTTCTCTCTCTGAGCGTAAAACTTCGATGGTCTACGGTAGGTTGGCGCGCAGACTCCGTCGAACCGGGTTGGACAACTTCAAAGATTATTTCTACCGGGTTGAAAATGATCTTGATGAGCGGGTGGCGTTTATCAACGCCCTCACGACCAATAAAACCCAGTTCTTTCGCGAGAAGCATCACTTTGACTACATTGTGAACACCATGGTGCCAGAGTGGCAGCAGCAGAAAAAACGCCGTATCCGGATTTGGTCGGCAGGCTGCTCAACCGGTGAAGAGCCTTATACCATCGCGTCGACATTAGCGGCATGCGGCGTATTAACGCCAAATTATGATTGCAAGATTTTAGCGACGGACCTCGACACGCAAGTACTCGAAGTGGCGAGAAACGGGACGTACGGCATTGAGGCGATGAAGGCCATCCCCGACCTAATGCTTAAACATGGATTCATTCGCGGTAAAGGCAAGAAGCAGGAGCTTTTGAAAGTGAAGCCCTCGTTGCAACAGGCCATTACGTTCAAGCAATTGAATCTGATGGGGAACTGGCCCCACAAAGGCCCGCTTGATGCCATTTTCTGCCGTAATGTCATGATTTACTTTGAGAAAGACGTTCAGCAGATGCTGATAGAACGTTATTGGGAAAAGCTCGCCAGCGGCGGCATTTTATTTATCGGTCACTCAGAAAGCATCGGACAGATGGGAAGCCGGTTTGAGAACCTGGGTCAAACCATGTTTCGCAAACCCTGACTTCAAGATCCTGAGCAGCATTAACATCGAGTAGAGCTCCCTATGCACAAGATTTTGGAGCTTACCGGTTGTCCGATTGGGGCAGGGGCGAGGCGTTTTTATCACCCCGGTAAGCAAATGATGATGGTAAAGATTCAGCCCGGGGAAGTGTATGTCACCACCGAGCGTGAATTGATCTCGACCGGGCTGGGATCCTGCATCTCTGCGTGTGTGTGGGATCCCTTCATCGAACTTGGTGGAATGAATCACTTTATGTTGCCGTTTGGAGATGCCGACAATATTGAGGGATGGGATCCGACTCAATGGCGCTCCAATGCTGCGCGATATGGCAACTATGCCATGGAGCTTTTGATAAACACCTTGATCCAGCAGGGCGCTGTTAAAAGCCGACTGCGGGTAAAGCTCTTTGGCGGTGGCATGGTAATGGGGACGGGCAAGCAAGCCAATGTGGGTGAGAAGAACATTGAGTTCATCCGAAATTATGTGAAAAACGAAGGTCTGAATCTGGCAGGAGAGGATTTGGGCAGCGAGTTTCCACGAAAGGTGGTTTTCGATCCGATCACGGGAAAAGCCTGGGTCAAAAAACTGCGTGGATATCGTGCAGAGGTAGAAGCAGAAGAGATCAGCTATAAACGTCGCCTGGTCAATGAGGCGAAACGAGATGATGACGACAGTGCGGAGCTTTTCTAATGGGAAAAAAAGTACATAGAGTACTGATTGTCGATGACTCTGCCGTATTTAGAGCATTGCTCAGTGAAATTATCGATTCAGATCCTCAACTTGAGGTGGTGGGTTCCGCGGTTGACCCTTATGAAGCGCGGGAAAAAATCAAAAAACTCAAACCAGATGTGATCACCTTGGACATTGAAATGCCCAAGATGGATGGCGTGCAATTTTTGCGTAACCTGATGCGTCTTCATCCTATGCCGGTAGTGATGATATCCACACTGACCCAACATGGAGCAGATGCCACGCTGGCAGCGCTTGATTTGGGAGCAGTGGATTATTTTCCCAAACCGACAGAAAACGTGGCCGCAGAGATGGGTAACTACCGTCAACTGGTCATTGAGAAAGTGAAAATGGCGGCAACGGCTAACATTGCTGGCGCCACACACCGCAACCAAGGACAGATCAGTGTTTCTGGCCGCCAACTCGATTCAGACTTCGACATTATTGCTATTGGTGCTTCAACAGGCGGGACAGAAGCTATCCGGCATGTTCTGGAAGCTTTGCCCGAAATGATGCCGCCGATTGTTATCACCCAGCACATCAAAGCGCTGTTCAGTAAATCTTTTGCCGAGCGGCTTAACCGTGCCTCCAAGCTCCATGTTGAAGAACTTTCCTCTGATAAAGCGCCGCTTGTAAACGGGCGGGTGTATGTCGCACCCGGTGATTTTCACATGCAGGTCGTTAAACGCTCTGGTCGCTACTACTGTGTGAGAAGTGACGGTGAGCCAGTGCAACGCCATAAGCCGTCTGTTGATGTGATGTTTTCCTCTGTGGCGGAAGCAGCAGGTAGCCGCGCGCTGTCGATTCTGCTTACAGGCATGGGCAAAGATGGCGCTCAGGGCATGTTGGAAATGCGACATGCCGGTGCGGTGACTGTTGCGCAGGATGAAAAGAGCTCAGTGGTTTGGGGCATGCCAAAGGCAGCAGTAGAAATAGAAGCAGCACAACAAGTGCTGCCTTTAGAAAAAGTCGCGACTTACCTAGTAGGCAAAGTATATGGGTAAACAAAGTGTGAGATGGTTCATCGCATTATTGGGCATTGCAGCGGGTTGTTATCCGCTGGTCATTGCACAAACACCGTTAACGATATCTGCAGCGGTCATTGTGTCTTTGGCTGTGTTGTTGTTGGTCAAACAAGATGGGAAGGTGGAGCACGTTGAGGCAGAGTATACCGTTGAGGTGCCGCAGGATGACAATAGTGTCTCCTATGAATCAACGGCTATTCTGCGCAAGATTCACAGCATCCTTAACATTGAATTGATCCCGATTCGGGAGCAACTCGACAGGCAGCAGGAAGTGATTAACGACTCTGTGCACAACCTGAACTCGAGCTTCTTTGGTATGGAGCGTGCAGTAGGGGAGCAATCGACTCTGGCAAAACACATGGTGACAGATCTGCTGAACAATCAGGAAAGTGAATTCAACCTAGCCAAAGTGTTGCCTGAAACCGAGCAGGCCATCGATCAGTATATTGATCTTTTGGTGCAGGTATCAGAGAAGTCCATTACGGCGATTCACTGCATTCATGACATGTCGGAAAAACTGCAAGCGGTGTTTGGTCTTCTTGATCAGGTGCAGGCGATGTCTGACCAAACCAATCTGTTGGCGTTGAATGCGGCGATTGAGGCAGCCCGTGCAGGTGAATTGGGCAGAGGCTTTGGTGTTGTGGCGGCAGAGGTTCGCGATTTGGCAAACCGTGCGACGTCACTCAACAGTCAAATCCACCGTGACATCAACCTTGCGCAAGACACGGTGAAACAGACCAGCGCAATTGTGGGTGAGATTGCCACTCTTGATATGACGACATCAATTGAATCTAAAACACGCATTGAATCCCTCTTAAAAGGGGTTCAGGAAGTCAATCATCAGGTCACGCTGGAGATTGGCAAGATGACTGAACAGGGGGATGCGGTGCGTGCTGAAGTATCGAAGAGTATTCAGGGCCTGCAGTTCGCGGACATCGTGTCACAGCAGGGTCAACACGTATTGAACAACCTCCACATTCTGGAAGACCTGAACGCCCTCATCATGGCGAGCTTGGAGTCTGGCAATGTGGATTGGGTCGCGCTGCACCAAGCAGTCGACGATATCGAAGAAATGGCTGGCTCAGCGGAGCGAGCACCGGCAAAACAAATGTCTGCAGATGAAGGCGACATCGAATTGTTTTAGGAGACACTATGGCCATCAGTCGTGAAGAAAAAAATGACGGCAAGTCAGTCGTAATCCATGTTAACGGGCAATTTGACTTCAGCGTTGTACAGGAGTTTCGGGATGCCTACACCGATTGTCAGGGCAAGGATATCGTGGTCGATTTTCGCGGTACCGAATACATTGATAGTGCGGGACTTGGCATGCTGCTGAATATGCAAAGCTTCCTCAATAAAAAGGAAGGCGATATCCGCCTGATCAACACCATGCCACAGATAAAACGTGTGTTGGTGATCGCCCGTTTCGAAAAGAAATTTATCATCGAGTAATTCGATTTTCGGAGGTGGCGGGTGAAAGCGTTAATTGTTGAAGACGAAGTCTCGCTGCAATGCTTCCTTGAGCACGTACTCAAGGATGAATTTGAAGAGTTGCTTATCGCGGATAACGGTCAGATGGCATTGGATATGCTGGAGTCGCTCGACGAGCTGCCCAATCTGGTCATCATGGATGTCCTGATGCCAGTGATGGATGGGTTTGAAGCGGCCAAGCAAATCCGCATGCGTTATAAATCCCAGTATTTGCCGATTGTGTTTTTGACCGGAATTACAGATAACGATGCCTTCAACCGTTGTATGACGCTGGGGGATGACTTCCTGACCAAGCCGGTCAGCCGCACTACCATTGTGGCCAAAGTTCGCGCCCACTGCCGTAACATTCGTTTGTATAACGAGGTTTCTGAACAGCGTGACAAGCTCAAGCATTTTCAGGCGCACACCCTGTATGAGCACACTATGGCAGAAACCATCTTCAGTAACCTGATGCAGGCCTGTTATCAGGAAGCGGAAGGGGTTGAGTTTTATACCAGCTCGTTCACCAACTTCAACGGTGATGTTGTGCTGGTCACGCCAAGACCTCAAGGTGGTATTTATGCCATGCTCGCGGATGCGACCGGCCATGGCCTACCTGCCGCCATTTCGACTATTCCTGCCACTAAGGCGTTTTTTGCCATGA
This sequence comes from Grimontia sp. SpTr1, assembly GCF_947387585.1. Classification (NCBI taxonomy): domain Bacteria; kingdom Pseudomonadati; phylum Pseudomonadota; class Gammaproteobacteria; order Vibrionales; family Vibrionaceae; genus Grimontia; species Grimontia sp. SpTr1. Next base: position 1,505 of record NZ_CANDOD010000012.1, on the reverse strand, counting down.
CTAAACACGGTTTCGCTCTGGGCGACATCGTGAAAGAAATGAATGAAACGCTGAAAAAATTTCTTCCTCCCGGCATGCTGGTCGCCGCTAATTTGCTCGAAGTGTCTGCCAATGGGCTCGAGGTGAATTGGTGGGGTGGGGGAATGCCGGACGGCTACCTGCTCGATAAACATGGTGACATCAAGGCAAGACTGCCGTCTGCGCATATGGCGCTGGGGGCGATGGATTCTGATGAGTTTGAAGCCAATCTCGTTGCGCTGCGTTTGGATGAAGGGGACAAGCTGTTTTTCTTCACTGATGGTGTCATCGAAGCGCGCGATGCTGACGGTAGAGAGCTGGGCGAAGAAGGACTGGAAGCGATCTTTTCAGACAACATGCCAAGCATCATCGACGTCACGCGCGACCATGTGGGCAATTTCACCAAAGGTGGTGGTGTCGGGGATGATATGTCGATGCTTGAAATGACAGCCCCTATTTTCAGTCGCGTTGAATTGCAGCCAGGCGACCCGGACTTTTACGACAGACGCTCTCCCGCTCAGCTAACGGTTTACTTTGGTGCCAATGAGCTTAGAAAGGTCAATCTGGTGGGAGAAATCCGCCGCATGCTCAAAGGCACGCTGGGAAGCAATATCGATCTGGATTTGATGTGTACCATCATGTCGGAACTTGCCAATAATGCGTTGGAACATGGCCTGCTGAAACTGGCCTCTGATCTGAAAGTCGATGATGAAGGTTTTCTGGATTACTACATCGAGCGTCAGTCCCGTCTTGATGCGTTAGACAGCTTCGCTTTTATGGAAGTTGGGATCTCGTTTAATCCGGTTAAGCGTGAACTTACTTTTTACGTCTCGCACAACGGGGAAGGCTTCTATTACGAAGAAAGTGACAGCACACTCGAAGACTCCGTTGCCCGCTGTGGCCGCGGGATTGCCTTGGTGACAGAGCTTTGCGAAGACTTTTCCTATCTTGATGAAGGACGCACCGCGCGAGGCACATTCCGTTTATCAGCGGGCATGGAATACAACGCTTAAACGTCAGAAGGGTAAAACTGAGACGATAAAGCCTGCTATCACAAGCAGGCTTTCTTATTGGTGCAGTCTTTCGTCAGTGACATTTCGCCAATATACAGACGAAAAAAAGCCAGTCTTTCGTCGGGGACGCCTAGTTTAGGCTTCTTAAGTGGCTCCCCCTGCTGGACTGAACCGGGCCGCGCAGGTGGGGCGGCCTTCCGTCAGCGACATATTGGCGCAACACGCCAATATACAGACGAAAAAAAGCCCAGTCTTTCGACTAGGCTTCTTAAGTGGCTCCCCCTGCTGGACTTGAACCAGCGACATACGGATTAACAGTCCGCCGTTCTACCGACTGAACTAAGGGGGAATTGTATGTTGTCGATAAGTTATCTTATCAAACACCATTTTTAATAATGGTGCCTCGAGGCGGAATCGAACCACCGACACGGGGATTTTCAATCCCCTGCTCTACCGACTGAGCTATCGAGGCAA